>JAQWCA010000077.1 GCA_028706065.1 Tepidanaerobacteraceae bacterium | reverse complement strand
TCCGGGGTTGATGTGAGGTTGAATTTGATTTATACTGTTTACATGATATTAAAAGGTAGGTGCAATATATGGAGATATTAGTAACTCTTGACGTTTTAAGACAATATAGTGATAAAAAAATAGTTAAATTTCCACCGGATACTTTGGTTACGAAAGAAGCTCGGATATATGCAGCAAAACACGGCATTAAGCTGTATTTGGGAGATCATCTGATGGAGGAACCAAGCCATACAAATGGTATCACCAGTGCTAGAGCTATTATATCGGTAATCGGTGAAGATCGGGTGGGAATCATCGCCGGTATATCTGATGTGCTCTCCAAGTGTCAAGTTAATATTTTGGATATAACACAAACTGCCATTGAGGGCTTATTTACTATGATTATGGTTGTGGATATTGCCCGTTCCAATGTCAGTTTCGATGAGCTTAAAACACGCCTTTCACACCGGGGCGAGGAATTATCAGTAAGAGTGGATGCCCAGCGGGAAGAAGTGTTCCACTTTATGCATAGAATATAGGAGGGTCGCCAATGAATATTACCCGAGATGAAATTATTGAAACTATCCGAATGGTGCAAGCCGAGCAGCTTGACATCAGAACTGTTACACTGGGAATAAGTCTGCGGGATTGTGCCGATCCTTCGATTTTGCAAGTGTCTGACAACATTTACGACAAGTTGATGGCAAAAGGTAAGGAATTGGTACCCGTCGCCTTGGACCTGGAAAAGGAATACGGTATACCTATTGTAAATAAACGAATTTCCGTAACCCCTATTGCCCTTGTGGCGGAAAGCTGTAAGGAATGCGACTATTCTCCAATCGCTGAGGCAATGGATCGGGCCGCAAAAGATTTGGGCATTGATTTTATTGGTGGGTTCTCGGCTCTGGTGCAAAAGGGATTTACACGAGGAGATATGAACTTGCTAAATTCCATCCCCGAAGCTCTCTCTTCTACCGAAAGGGTTTGTGCATCGGTCAATGTCGCCACCAGCAAAGCCGGCATAAATATGGATGCAGTTAAAGCTATGGGCAGGATTATTAAAGAAGCATGCAAACTTACTGCTGAAAGTGATGGTATAGCTGCTGCTAAACTAGTGGTTTTCGCTAACGTTCCCGAGGACAACCCCTTTATGGCCGGAGCTTTTCATGGCCCCGGAGAGCCGGAGACCGCTGTCAATGTAGGTATCAGCGGGCCTGGTGTTGTAAATACCGTGGTATCTAGGCTTTCAAAGGATTCTGACTTAGGAGAGGTTTCCGAGGAAATCAAGCGGACTGTTTTTAAAATAACGCGGGTGGGAGAACTTATTGGTCGCGAGGCTTCTCGCCGGTTGGGAGTTCCCTTTGGCATTATAGATCTCTCTCTGGCCCCAACCCCAGCTGTAGGTGACAGTATAGCAAATATTTTGGAGGCTATAGGTCTTGAACGCTGCGGTGCTCCAGGGACTACAGCGGCTCTTGCCTTGCTAAATGATGCGGTAAAAAAAGGTGGGGCTATGGCTACATCTTATGTGGGAGGGCTTTCCGGAGCTTTTATACCTGTAAGCGAAGATGCCGGTATGATAAGGGCCGTAGCTGACGGTGCACTTACCTTGGAAAAACTTGAAGCCATGACCTGCGTTTGTTCAGTAGGCCTTGATATGATCGCCATCCCAGGTGATACCTCAGCGGAAACCATCGCTGCCATCATCGCCGATGAGATGGCTATTGGAGTTATAAATAAAAAAACCACTGCTGTCAGGATAATACCTGCACCAGGCAAAAAAGCCGGTGATTCGGTGGAGTTTGGCGGGCTTTTGGGAGGGGCCCCTGTGATGCCGGTCAGTTCCTTCGATTCGTCAGTCTTTGCTCGAAGGGGAGGGCAAATTCCTCCACCGATACAAAGCTTGACCAATTAACATGATGGTGCTTGGCACAACTTATTTACTTATTTAAAAGTGACTGCAAAAGTTTTTAAAATAAATTGACATTTTTGTATTTGTAAGTCGAAATTTGGTAAAATACATAAAATTTTAGACCCATTAAATGGGCCTAAATAATTAAGTTATCCACAGAGTTATGCACACGTGTTAATAACTTCAAACCTTGTCCCTTTGATTTTTTCTAAGGACAGGCTACTTTTCCCCATTGGGGATAACTTATCCACAACTATGTTGATAGAAAAATGCAATAGGTAAATAGGCCTAAAAACTTTTGTTTTGTGGCATAGTTTTTGCATATAACAAGGCTCCACTGTCAAATAAAACGTCGATAGTGGAGCCTTGTTTTTTCTTAGTTGTACAACATTATATTTTCACGATAATCCCGTTGGAGATCTTTTTCCAAAAATTCCAAGAATCTGACTAGCATTGCCGAAGCTTCAGCCCGGGTCATGATCTTCCCAGGACTTGCGCGATTGTAACTATCACCTTCGATGATGCCGATTTCACGGGCTACATATACGCTGTCCCTGGCCCAGAAGGGGATTTTGTCATCATCGGAAAAAGAAGTGTAATAGCCTGGATTGGGAGCCTTGCTACCGAAGCCCAAAGCCCGAATTAAGATGGTAATGGCCTGAGCCCTAGTAAGAGGATCGTTGGGTTTAAAAAAATCTTTTGACACGCCGGCAACAATGCTTTTTTCCAGACCTTGTTTTATATACCGGTAGTCAATGTCTTCGACTTTCACATCTTTAAAGGGTGATTCCTCCGGCAGCTCCTTGCGTCGGCTTCTGCTTCTGCTTGTCTTTTTGTCGTCTTCCAGAGAACTTCTGATGTCACAAGCCCGGATAACACCTTTGGTGAACTCCGCCCTTGTCATGGCTATCTCGGGAGTGAAAAAATTAGGGCTTTCGTCAAAAACATCCAGGGAATAGAGTTTGGTTATATATTCCTCAGCCCAATGTCCTCGAACATCGCGGAATTTAGGTACCACTAACCTTTCCACACGGGGCACCATTTTGGCCGAAAGATTTATTCTATCCTTTAACCGTCGCCTTTCATCAGGGATGTTATCCTTCATGCGTGGAAGGTCATATTCATATCGGGAAACCATTTCTCGATTGGTAGTCCGGATGTAGCCACCGTCAAAGCTGGAGAAGTTGGCCTCATTTTCGCCATATATTAGTTTTTTGGTCATGCTGTCAGATACCTGTGCTCGAACAGTACCCTCCCAGCAACTCTTCTCATTTTCCCCATCTTCATAGGTCACTACTCGGTCACTGATAATATAATAATCTATAATTTGGGTTTCAGTGCTACCCCAAAAGTTTTCATATCCCACATTCCCACCGGAAATTGAAATAATAACCTCACCCTCATCACGGTTCAACTTATAGTATTTTCGACCTTCCAGATTGCCAGAATAAAAATCTGCCGCCGGGCGCCGATCTATCACATCAGATTTGGAAAACTGGAAATCCTCCAATACATATTTGTCTTTACCTATGTCTATTTTTTCCGAGTACCTGGTCAAAGTAGTCTGAGCAGTGGCTTGTCCTTTGTCATCTCGCTCAGTATACTCCGTAACCAAAGTAATTTGCCTGGTCAGTTTGGTTTTTATTGTTTCATCTTTATTGGTAAGGTTGTATTTATATTTAACGGTCTCAGTATCTCCGCTCTTGCTTTCTGATACCTTTACATCTAACTCTCCTGAAAACTTCATGGGCTTTCCGGTGATGAATACTATTTCCTCATATTCGTATTCATTGTTAACACCTCCGTCAAAACCGGACGGTGCCCCAAGTGCATGTAGAGGGCTCATAAACATTGCCAATGCGATTATTAAAGCCATCATTCTTTTTCCCATAATCATATCCCCCTACTTCACCATTAAAAATTTGCCTTCAAAGTCGTCACGAACCGAATATATATTATCTCCCGGTTTTAATTCATCCCAGGATATGACTTTATCATCTTTTATCAGCAATGCCTTTTCCACTCGCATTCTGACCGGCACGGTCTTGGGCATCCACTTGTCATTTCGTCTGCTCCAATCTTGAGCATCTCGCAATGAGACTGTCATGCCAACATAGGGGTCCTCCTCCAGCTTGTCTACTGTTCCCAAGGTTATTCGCTGCCTTAGCAGTGAATCCATATCCTTTTTTAAGGCAATTGCCACTATGCGATCTCCATCGGTATATGCATAAACATGCCATGATTTGAGTTTATCATGTCGGGCATAGCTGCTGTCCTCATCTACAGCATAATGTTCGGTGTAAAATTGTTCGGGAGTTATTCGATTCATTTCCTCCAAATCAAAGATATAGGTATCATTATCATAGTATAGCTCCTTGTCATCGTCAAAAGACTCCCATTCGTTGCGATTGAGCAGGAAAAAATCCGTCAATGTAACTCGGTTTTGTACCACCATATCCAGCTGGCCGGAATATAGGTAGTATTGACCGATATTAGAGTTGTTTATGTCTTCATCATAAATATAGACTACATCGGCCGACATTTGCTTTCCTCGACCGTCTGTTACTACAAAGGCATCAGAACCGGGGTTAACCGAATATGCGTCAACCAAGCGGTGGTTTTTTATAAAAATTGTGCCTTCATTAAAGCCGATATTTTGTTTGTTCTTCAATTCAAAGGCTTCGCCATACCAGTTAATTTCTTCTATTTTATCACTGAAAGTTGTTTCATATTGATTCTTTATAACCATCTTTTCAACTTGGTCTCGGCCGAAAAAATCCTTTACAGCCAAATATACGGTCCTTCCGCGAAAATACTTTATATTGCCGGAAGGTTGTGCTTGACCGTTGAAAAATATCGACAAGTCCCGGGAAAGATCCATGCGCAAGACACTTTTAAATTCCCGCCAAGCTCCATCCTGAAAGACCTCTACATTTTTCATTCCCAACACACCATCGGCAATTTTCGTAACATCCAGCTGCCCTTTGTAAAGTCCCTTTATCTTTACCGAATCGCCCTGAATTTTAACCCTGCTTATAATGGGAGAGTCTTTTTCATCAAAGTAAAGGCGAACAGAATCGCCTTCATAAAGGGTGCTGAGGGGTACACTTACTCCGTTTTTTACAGCTAGAGTAGCAGGACTTGTAAAATAAGTCTCTTCTTTACCAGTGGGATATCTTATTATCAGCTGATCCCTGTCGATTTTTTTGACGGTGCCGGATCGCACCTTTGTACCGGGGGAAATGTATCCGAGATTTTCTGTAGACCAGCTTTCCATGTATGTTATATTATTTCTGATATAATGTGCATATATCTCCATTCCCGGCTTGAAATCCTTTGGTTCAGCAGGAGTATCATCTATCATAATTACTGCATTGTGTGACAATGACCAACGCCGTACTCTGCCACTGTATTCTTCCACTGAAACCCACTGATCAGTTAGATTTATCTCTTTTATATATCCTTCCAACGGCAAACCCGGGTAAGTCTTCCCGACTGCCTTTCCGGAAGAAAGGGGTATAGCTGTGAGTACGGCCAATGTTAAAAATATTATAACAAGCCTTTTCATTTTCGCTACCTCCTAGACCCTAATATTGCATACCGCCCGATTCGATCGATAAAAATCCGAACCGCAATATCTTTGTCATCATATCGTTTGAAAACTTGCTGCCATTTTCCATCATAATCATCATAGCGATAAAGGGCAACTTCGGAAAGTCTTCTCAAATCACTTTTTGTCTTGTCATACTCTAAGGTAAGCTCCATATAATCATTTATATAATCGATGGAAGATGTGTCTTTCCCTAAATAGAACTCTGCTTTTAGCACATACTGAGTTGACAGTAGAGTATCGCCGCCGTCCTTGTCAGGGCTTCCTTCATGAGGGTATATCTCAAACCTCACCCCTGCATCGGTACGGTCTTTGTACTGCTTTACTCTACTTGTTTCAAAGACACTTGGATTAAACCTCAGGGTGAAATCTTTGCCTAGAACTGTTATATTCCCTGCATTGGATGTTGTTATAACTTCTGCAGGAATAGTTATCACTGCCTTTTTTGCACCCTGAAACGCTCTTTCATTCAAATCCAAAACTGTATTCTTTTTATAGTCCTCAGTGCCGATAACTACTTGGGCTGCATCACCGATTTTCTGCTTAATTGTCTCTTCTACCAATTCACCGTCTTCATCAGGTGGCCCCACGCGACGGCCGGTTTTTACACTGTTGCTCTTGGCCGAAGGAGGTGAAGATCCGAAACACCCCAGGGCCTTTACAATGAACCTGTATCGGGTATTGGACTCCAAATCGCTATAGACAAAGCCGGTAAGCTCTGTAGTCCCGATAAAGTCCATATCTTCGTCATCGATAATTGCATATATTTCATAGGCTTCAGCCTGGTCTACCTTGGACCAGCTTATCTTTATATATCTGTCATATACCAACTCCGCTACTACATTCATAGGAGCAGTAAGTTCCGGTAAGTCATACACCAACTGCTCGTAGATATCACTGGCCCCACCATCGGGATTTATCACTATAACTCCTTTATTGTCAAGCTTGCCCGGCGGTGTTATTACAGTAAGTGTCTCAGAATCGATGAAGTTCACGTCAGCACCGTCATTGCCATCTTCCAGCAGATATGGCAAACCATCGATGTAAATGATATTACTTGTGGCTCCTTGTTCATCATCGATTCTCTTCAATATGGGGGTAAATACCACTCGGGCCCCTGGAATGAAAGAAGAACCCTTTATTTTAATCCTCGCCCCGCCTTCCACGGAAATTTTGGTAATCCTTGTAGTTTCAGTGGGGTCATTGGGATCAACCACCGCTGATATCTTGGGGCTGCTCAAGTAAGTAAAGATGCCATGAGGATTGGAAAGTTCCCCATCGGGGTTTTCTACCTTTACCTCCACATTGCCCGGAGGATGAGGTGGGGATACCGCAATAACAGTCTTGTAGTCCACAACTCGAATGTTGTGATCAGGCACAGGGATCTCACCAAAGTAGACTTTCAAACCTTCACGAAAATCCTGCCCTTCTATTCTTACCGAGGTGCCACCTGAAGCAGGCCCTTTGTCGGGAATTAACCTCGTTACCGCTGGAGCTGTCTCACCCTTTACAAACATGATGTATATAGGCAAGGGGGTAACCTCATCCGATGCAGCAGACCCGCCGTCTTCATTAATGACTACTACACGGTGAAGTTTTCCTACAGATTCTTCTGTTACTGCCGGCATGGTGAACGTCAATTTTGTTGGCAGCATATAGGTTATGTCTTTTGGTTGGATGGTAGCCACATTGGAAATCTGGATTCTAGCATTTTCCCTAAAATCACCGCCGATGATGCTGACGGTGTTACCGCCTTTGTGGGTTACAGTTAAAATTTTCACATCGCGACCATTGATGTTTTCATCCACCGGTGACTTGCCTTCTTTGGTTATATTGATAATATAGGGTTTACTGTCCGGGTATTTATAGATAAACTCTCCCTTTGCCACACCACCGTCGGGATTTATTACAGAGACATCAACCTCGCCAATGGTGTAATATCCCGGTGTGGTTACCACCAACTGTCCGCTGTTTATAAACTCCACCGCCGGTGCATATCCCCGCTCTACAAAAAGCCTTCTGTCATTGATTTCCAAGCGGATGAGTTCATCATAAGGGTAAGGGTTTGTGCCGTCAGCTTTCAAAAGTTTGGTGGATATAAACAGCGGGCTGCCGTCAAAATCTATGGGGGTTAAAGTTACGTATGTAGCACCCTTTTCTAAAATCTGCAGATGGACTTGTCCGCTTGCATACTCTACCCTAAGGCCTCCCGGCAGATTTACTGTGGTCCGCTGGTTATCTATCCGGCCGGAATTTTCTTCTTCTCTGGGTATATTCCGGTTAGTGACATTGCCGAATCGGACTTGCACCATAGACTGTGTCGTAATTTTTCCGTCAGGACCCAATATCCTGCTTTCACTTTCCACAAACCCTGTGCCGAAGATTTCTATCCTGTCACCACCTTGCTTTTTACCTTCAGGGGGCACTATCCGGGTTATAACGGGATTCGTGGACATGTATGTATATTTTACCTTATTCGATATGCCGGAATCGTTATTAACCACATAAACATCCACATCACCAGCAGTACCTGCAGGAGTTTTTACTTTAATATAGCCATCGGCAAACTCTACTATTTCCGCTGTTTTATTGCCGAAAAATACTTTTGGGAGAACCGGTAAGACTGTTTTTTCATACTCATCTTTATAAAAATTTTTTAGGTTTTGTATGATATCTTTGTCTTGAGCGAAGTCCTCTCCAAGCTTTTTCTTGACACCTTCAACTCTGAAGTCATCCCATTCATTGTTGTAATTCAAGTCTACATAAGGCTCATGTTCATCT
>JAQWCA010000076.1 GCA_028706065.1 Tepidanaerobacteraceae bacterium | reverse complement strand
GAGATGTTGGTATCCTTTCTTGGATTAGAACTGGAATGGAATAAAAATCTACCCATAGATATTCAAAAAACCGCCGGGCCGGCTACCTGTGTGTTGATAACCTGCCCAACGGAATTTGAAATATCAAAACCTCAACCTGTCCTTCTATTGGCAACTATTAAATGAAGTTTTTGCATATTAATTTCTTATGCTATCTTTAATAAGTTATATATTTTAAAAACTTAAAGACAATGCCCTATAATATTATCACTTGCTTAAAAAAAGTCCTTTATGCCCTGTCATATATACCGAAATAATCTTTTAAAGCCGCCTGTAAAATTTGAGAAAAATTAACCTTATTAGCCTCTGCAATTTCGTTTAATCATTGAGATATAGTTAGTGTTTTCTATTACACCCTACTCAAACTGGACTGCTGCTCCAATGGTCCCCGGTCCCGTGTGAACGCCTATAACCGGTCCCACTTGTGTAAATACACTGGTTTTAAGTTGAAGAGCATTTTCCAAAGCTTCCTTGAGATATAAACCGGCTTGTTGGGCAGCACCATGAGCTACAGCCAAACGAATATGCTTCCTTCCCCGGGCTAAATCTCGAAAAGCTTGCACTATGCTATCGAGCGCACGCTCCTGACTGCGGGTTTTGCCATAAGTATGATATATGCCGTCATCCCCCACCCGAACTACGGGCTTAATGTTCAATAAAGATCCCACGATGCCCTGAACTTTTCCTATCCTGCCACCCTTTTGCAGATATTCTAAAGTGTTTAAGGTGAAAAGAGTTTCTATATTCTTTCTCACCTTTGAAAGACCGTCAACAACTTGCAATGCACTCAGACCTTCTCTGATGTTTCTGGCGGCTTCTGCTACCATAAGCCCTATTCCTAGACTAATGGTTTTCGAGTCTATGATATGAATCCTACCGTTTAAACCTTCTTTGGCCAGATTAGCCGCGTTTAATGTCCCACTTAATCCAGAAGAAATGTGTATGGATATTATTTCATCATGGTCTTTAAGCAGTTCGTGATATATATTGCTGAAATCTTCAGGGGACGGCTGTGATGTTATTGGAAGTTGACTTTCTTGTGCCAATCGCCTATAAAACTCTTCACTTGTGATTTCATAATCAAAATACTCTTGGTCCTTAAATCTCACTTTCAATGGAACCACATGAATATCATATTCATTTTTAATTTCTTCCGTCAGGTCGGCAGTACTATCAGTTACTAAAGCAATCCTATTCATTCAAATCCTCCGTTTTGACTTGATTTATAGAAAGTAAACGTTTATTAATTTCGCCAAAAAACCACAAAATCCTTTATTGATTTATAGATTCAATGAGAAAAGCTGATGTATTTTGCAATACATCATTACTATAGTATTCTTGCCTAATTTGTTACCCTTTATAAAAATCTTGAATTCAATAAACTCAATAATTACCCCCTTTTGATCTTATTAAATACATTGAGTAATTTTATGCTTAATTCTTTTTTTCCATTTATTATTCTATTCTAAATTGAATCTGAGTTTTCCTTCCATATCTGACAAGCATTTGAAAAAATATACGATCAGCAAAAAATCAGAAACCTTGACATACAATATGTAAAAGTTTAGTATTTAGTAAAGCTACCATATAAGAAAGAAGGTATAAAATGAGTGTAACTTATCCAACGAGAGCAGAAGCATTTGAACTGCTAAAAAAATACAACAGCAATGAGGCTCTGATACGTCATGCCCTTGCCGTTGAAGCTGTGATGCTTCACTTTGCGGAAGTGCTTGATGAGCCGGACAAGGAAAAATGGGGCATTATCGGTCTTATTCACGACCTAGATTATGAAAAGTATCCTGACCAGCACTGCCAAAAAGTTCGGGAGATACTCACTGAGGAGGATTGGCCGGAAGATTACATACGGGCTGTTCAGAGTCACGGCTGGGGAATATGTTCGGATGTGGAACCAATTGAAAAAATGGAAAAAGTTCTGTTTACAATAGATGAATTAACCGGCCTTATCACAGCAACGTCTTTACTTCGGCCCAGTAAAAGCATATTGGACCTTAAGGCCAAATCTGTCAAGAAAAAATGGAAGCAAAAAAGTTTTGCCGCGGGAGTAAATAGAGAAATAATTGAGAAAGGTCTTCAGCTTTTAGGTTTCGAACGCGATTATGTAATTGAGGAAACTATAAAAGGAATGCAAAAAGTTGCGGAGGATATAGGATTAAAAGGTAATCTGTAGCTTGCTAATAGGGGCGGAAAATCTTTGGATTTTCTGCCCCTTTTTAATTGAAATATACCGAAGATACTCTCATTCAGGCGTAATAGCTTTATGGGTAATATTAGAATGATGTATATGTATTAGTTACATTTGTTTTAATATGAGGATTTATATCGTAACTATTTTTGGTCAATGGAGTTTAATTTTGATTCTAAAAAAGTTTTAACATGGACAAGTGAAGCAAATTCTTTGTATATGAGCTTTTGAACTTCTCTTGAAGGCCTTCTTAAATCAGGTGCACATATTGGATACATTCTGGCCCTCGAAGCAGCCTTCAAGCCGTTCTCGGAATCCTCCAAGACTACGCATTCATTGGGTAAGCAATCCATTTCTTTTGCCCCTTTCAAAAATATATCCGGCTCAGGCTTACCCCTTAAAACCTCATCGCCACATACTATCAAATCAAACTTATCTTTTACTTTTGCCAAGGATAGACAAACTTCGGCTTTTTCCCTCTCTGTAGAAGTGGCAACCGCCTTTGGAACAGACTTTGCTTCAAGAAATTCCAGCAATTCATAAAGGCCTTCTTTGATGGGAATCCCGTTCTGTTCTATATATTTTTCAACGTATTTTAATTTCAATTTTAGAATATCGAAATAGGGAAAAGATTCACCTAAGTATTTCTTGAAATAAAATACAGTATCCCTCGCATTTAAGCCTGTTGCCCCAGCAGTTATGGTAGGAGTGAGTTCATATCCAAAATCTTTTCCAACTTTTTCCCAAGCTGAAATAGTAAGTCTTTCCGTATCAAACATCAAACCATCCATATCAAAAATGATTAGTGATAATTTTTTCATATTATTTACCATACACCTTTCCGCATTTCTTTCGAATAATTAGGCTCGACCACTACTTTATCAATAAATACATACTATATCAAGTCAATTTCATTGCTATTTAAACCAAATAAATGCCAGGTGCTCGCCACCATAGGACCTGCGTGGGAAAAACCCTGAGGATTTGCACAAAGCCGCAATTTCTCCTTATCAAAATCTTTTTCTTTTGGCTTTAAATCATATTCTTCTGAATGTCGAGGGGACGGGGTTGTTGTCAACTTTCTTTTTCTTTTCCTCTTTGAAAATTACCCCCTGTTTAAGCCTGTAACCCTCTCAGGTTGTCTAATTGATAGACCATAGTCTTCTTTTAGCTGTTTCAAATATATCCCAATTTCGCTTTTCTTCCTACCTGCTCTCGACATAAAAATACCTCGAGTATACCAATAAGTTAAGATGGATGTGTGGATGTGTTGTCAATATGTTTGTTGTCAATAACCCCGTCCCCTTGTCACATATAATTATTTCCCGTGCAATAGAAAGCCCCATCCAGGAACTGCCGGTACGCCGGTTCCTGGATGCAAAAGGACGGTAAAAGCGGGTTTCCAATTATATATTTCTCGAAAACGTCCTTATATCTTCACGCTTTTCCCATCCTGTTTTTACCCAAAACTCCTTACCAAGCTCGTTATCTTTCATGACAAAAAGATGGCACTTTTGTATATTTTCGTGTTTTAACCGCTCTAAAGACTTTGACACTAATTTTTTTGCAAGTCCGATTCGACGATATTCTTCATCTATGACCAGATGATGTATGAAACCTCTTCGTCCGTCATGACCACATAGTATTGCCCCAATTATTCGATTACTTTTTTCACAAACAAAGCTTAATCCTTTGTTTCTTTTTAAATAAGCATCAATGTTTTCTCTGATGTCTGCCCCGCTTAGGCCTATTCCTTTTGTTAAGCTCCACAATTGATAAACTTCATAGTAGTCCTCTATGACCATTTCTCGGATTGAGTATTCCTCTATTTTCATCCCCTCCCTTGAAGCTACAATCATTTGACGATTTACATCACAATCAATTGGATTTATCGTATTATATAATGTATGTTAATTGCTAAATACTATTTTACTATTACTATAGACTTTAGCCAATATAATCTTCAATTTTAGTAAAAACCAGGGGCTCTCTAAAGGAATTGAAAGCCCCTGGTTCCAAAAATCTCAACATATTCTTTAGCCTTTTTAGAAAAAGCAGACAACGACTGGGCATTGTGAAAACTGCAATTTGGTATAGGGAGATTGTCTTTTGTCCTGCAGCACTGGACTACATATTTTTTAGCTGGAGAAATCCAATTTAAAATTTGAATATAATCATCCTCTGAAAGAGTTGACCAAGTAGTAGTTCTAAACTCATAGTCGATATCGCTTTTCATGAGAAGTTCTATGCTTTTTGAAATGGTATTCATAAGTACCGGAGTTCTGCATACCAATGGATATTTTTCGGGCGGGGCTTTAATATCCATCGCTATAAAGTCGACCATTCCACTTTCGATGAGCTTTTCCAGCACTTCAGGCCTGGTGCCGTTAGTATCGAGCTTTACTTTAAAACCTAGAGCCTTGACATCAGCAACAAAGTCTATAAGGTCAGCTTGCAAAGTAGGTTCACCCCCGCTTATCACTACCGCATCTATCAATCCCTTTCTTTTATGAAGAAACTCCGTTATTTCCTTAACCTCATATACCGAATCCATCCTTGAAGAAATAAGCTCACGATTATGACAGTAGCTGCAGTTCATATTGCAACCGCATGTGAATATCACCAAAGACAATAAACCCGGATAATCCACTGTTGAGCACTTATGCAATCCACCGATCAGCATAGTTTACATTCCTCAAGCTCGAATACTTTGCGATGTGCGTATTCTTCCCGCTTGCCTTTGTTAAAGTTTTTTACCGGCCTGAGGTATCCCGTAACTCTTGTCCATACTTCAGTTTCCTTGCCACATTCAGGGCAGGTGGTTTGTTCGCCGCAGAGGTAACCGTGGTCAACACAAATACTAAAAGTCGGAGTTATAGATATGTATGGTATTTTGTAATTAGTAAAAATCTTGCGTATGATGTTTTTACACACCGATATATCTTCTATACATTCCCCCAAGTATATATGCTGGACGGTGCCCCCGGTATATAAGGTTTGAAGTTCATCCTGCAATTCCATCAGTTCAAAAATATCGTCAGTGTAATCCACCGGCAGTTGAGTAGAATTTGTATAATAAGGATCATCCTTGCCCGCTGTTACAATAGACGGGTATTTTTTTGTATCCAGCATGGCCAAACGATAAGAAGCACCTTCGGCAGGGGTAGCCTCCAAGTTGTAAAAATGGCCCGTTTCCTTTTGAAATTCAACAAGCTTTTCCCGTAGAAAGTTCATGACTTCCAGAGCAAAATGCAGACCTTTTTCGGTCCCGATTCCCACCCCCATAAAATTTTCCAATGCTTCATTCATCCCGATAATTCCAATGGTGCTGAAGTGATTGTACCAATATTGACCGGTCCGATCTTTGATGTGACGCAGATAATTGGTGGAATAGGGGTATAAATCCGTCTCAGACTGTTGTTCAATAATTTTTCGCTTTATTTCCAGTGAAGTCTTGGCCAACTCCGCCATCTTCTCAACCCGCTCAAAAAATTCTTCCTTAGTTGAGGAAAGGTAGCCTATGCGGGGTAGGTTTATAGTGACAACACCGATGGAACCAGTCATGGGGTTGCTGCCAAAAAGGCCCCCTCCCCTTTTCCTGATTTCCGAAGTATCAAGGCGCAACCTGCAGCACATGGAGATGGCATCTTCCGGTGAAAGGTCGGAGTTTATGAAATTGGCAAAATAGGGTATACCGTATTTACAGGTAATCCTTATAAAATCGTCAACTACTGGATTGTCCCAATCAAAATCACGGGTAATATTGATGGTAGGGATAGGAAAGGTAAATACCCGACCCTTGGCATCACCTTCCAGCATAACCTCACAGAAGGCCCGATTGAATATGTCCATTTCTTCTTGAAAGTCGCCGTAAACTTCCTTCATGACTTGTCCACCGATGATGACCGGGTGACTCTGCAATCCCTCAGGCACTTTGATATCAAAGGTAAGGTTTGAAAATGGACACTGAAAGCCTACCCTCGTAGGTACATTTATATTAAACACAAATTCCTGAAGGCATTGTTTGACCAGCCCGTATGAAAGCCCGTCATATCGTATGAAAGGCGCACAATATGTATCAAAACTTGACCAAGCTTGGGCCCCTGCCGCTTCCCCTTGGGTAGTGAATGTAGAATTTACTATTTGGCCGAGAAATGAACGGAGATGTTTGGCCGGTCGGCTTTCTACTTTACCTTCCACCCCACCGAAACCTTCCATTAAGAGTTGCCTTAAATCCCAGCCGGCACAGTAGGGACCGAAAAATCCCAGGTCATGAAGGTGTACATCGCCTTCTTCATGAGCCCGTCTCACTTCTTGGGGGTATACTTCATGCAGCCAATATTTTTTCGTAAAAACTTCCCGAACATAATTGTTGAGGCCATTGACACTTCTCCGGGTATTGGCATTTTCCTGCACATGCCAGTCCCGATTACCAAGATAGTCAGAAAACATTTCAATAGTAGCCCCAATAAGAGCATTGGTCTCCCTGGCACATCTGCGTTTTTCTCTGTAGAGTATATATGCTTTGGCCGTCTTAGCATGTCCATTTTCAATCAATACTTTTTCAACTATATCCTGAACACTTTCCACATCAGGGGATATACCGTCAAAGCGATCCTCTAATATATCCAAAACTTGCCGGCAAAGGCTTTCGGCTTTTTTTACATCCTTGCCTCCACAGGCTGCAGCAGCTTTAAATATAGCAAGGGTAATTTTTTCAGGATTAAAAGTTTCAAGACTTCCATCGCGTTTTATTATTTGCTTAATCATGTATGTTCCTCCCCAAAAAAAATTAAACCTCTTGACAAACAGTCAAGAGGTTATAAGAAAACTATAAAATATAAATTCCGTATCGTACCCCCTATCGACCGTAGAGTTAGGTATTTGGCACAGGCAGGTCTTCTGACTTAGGTTCATAGACACTGTAAGCCTTCCCAAAAAACTCAGTGGCAGATTTACAGCATCTCACCATTACAGCGGCGGGACCGTGCAGGATTTTTACCTGCTTCCCTTTTAAGCCAAAACATCATATCGGCACCTGTACTAAAATATTAAATTAACAACATGTAGATGGTTATATGATACTATATACTACATCTTGTGTCAACACCTGGTTATTCTTGCAATATTTGTAATCAAAGTATGTTTCACTTGTAATTTTCAAGCACTTTGTATTCTCCATACTTTTTCAAGATAGGAATATCTATACTACCTTTAATCCTCACCCCATCATCTTTGTATTCAATCTCATTAATCAAACCGTATTGATGGACTTCATCTAAAGCCAAACCATTGTCATAAGGTATGAAAAGTTCTGCATACTGACGATTGGATGGGAGTATACTGCATATAGCAGCCAGTAATTCGTCGAGGTTGTGGCCTGATAAAGCAGAAACACCGATAGTATTATCTTTATCATATCCTTTGATAAAAACAGGTGTTTCTACACATTTATCAACTTTATTTATAGCAATAATTACAGGTTTTTTATCTGCTCCTATTTCTGAAAGGGCTGAATTTACAGTGGCAGTCTCTTCATCCAAAACAGGGCGGGAACCGTCAGCTACGAGAATTAGCATGTCTGCCTCTTTTACTTCTTCTAAAGTGGCCTTAAATGCTTCTACAAGATGATGGGGCAGTTTTCGAATAAATCCTACAGTGTCTGATAGAAGCACATTGCGCCCATCGGGGAGAATCAACCCTCGGGTGGTAGTATCAAGGGTTTCAAAAAGCCGATTACCAGTTTTTACATCGGCATCAGTTAAGGCATTCATCAAAGTGGATTTACCTGCATTGGTATATCCCACAAGGCTTATAACCGGATAATTCCGAGATTTTGTAATAACTTGACGGCTTTTGCGTATATCTTCAAGTTCACGCTTTAGGCGGTGTATTCTGCGACGAATATGACGCCGGTCGGTTTCCAGTTTTGTCTCACCGGGCCCCCGGGTACCGATCCCGCCGCCTTCTTGAGAAAGCTCAATCCCTTTTCCAGTAAGCCGTGGCATCATGTATTGAAGCTGGGCCAGTTCAACCTGAATCTTACCTTCCGAAGTTTTAGCCCTTTGGGCAAAGATATCCAGAATTAGCATAGTCC
>JAQWCA010000002.1 GCA_028706065.1 Tepidanaerobacteraceae bacterium | reverse complement strand
GGCTAATCCCGCTATAACCGGCCCTTTAACATTCTCCGCAATGGTTTTAACCGCTTTGAAATCACCGTTGGATGCTATTGGAAATCCCGCCTCTATCACATCTACCGAAAGCTTTACAAGTTGCCTAGCTATTTCCAGTTTTTCTTGAACATTTAAAGAGACACCAGGGGTTTGCTCCCCATCTCTCAATGTAGTATCAAAAATTTCTATTTTCCTGGGCATTTTTTATACCCCCTTTTTTTTGATAATTCTGATTTATTTCACTGGTTATGCTTTTTATTTTTGTTAACAGCACGGTAGAACCCCCCTATTGGTGTCTGGAAAGCCTCCAAAAAATTTCGGTGTCATTGTTATGAAAGCTACCTGTTTTTGTCATCCTGAGGGCAACACCCAAAGGATCTTAAGATTCTTCGCTGCGCTCAGAATGACGGTTTCGTTTATCGTGGCGTAGAAACACATGGGGAGGGGGGGTAACCGTGCCTGGCACTTAACTTATTAACTTATTATAAGTGAGAGCAACACAAAACCGACTCTACTTCTTTTTGAGCCAAGGCATCATGCTTCTTAATTGCTCGCCGACTTTCTCAATAGGATGTTCAGCCTCTTTAGCCTGAATAGCTCTATATACCGGCCTGCCGGTTTGATTTTCTAATATCCAATTTTTGGCAAATTCACCGGATGTTATCTCATCAAGAACCTTTTTCATTTCTTTACGGGTCTCTTCAGTAACAATTCGCTTGCCCACGGTAAAATCTCCGTATTTCGCCGTATCACTGACCGAATATCTCATCCAGCTCAGGCCGCCTTCATATATGAGATCAACTATTAATTTCATTTCATGTAAACACTCAAAATATGCTATCTCCGGCTGAAAACCCGCTTCCACCAGAGTTTCAAATCCGGCCTTGATAAGTTCCGATACACCACCACATAAGACACATTGCTCACCAAACAAGTCAGTCTGAGTTTCCTCGGTAAAGGTAGTTTCTATAACCCCCGCCCGTGTCCCACCTATTCCTTTGGCATAGGCCAGTGCTATATCCTTTGCTTTTCCCGAATAGTTCTGTTCCACTGCAATAAGGCAAGGAACTCCACCGCCTTGTTCATAAGTTCTCCTTACTAGGTGACCGGGTCCCTTTGGCGCAATCATAAAAATGTCCACATATTCCGGTGGCACAATTTGACTGTAGACAATTGCAAAACCATGAGCAAAAGCTATCGCATCACCTTTTTTGAGGTATGGTTTTATTTCCTGTTCATAGACTCGTCCTTGTACATGATCCGGAATTAAAATCATTATGATATCAGCTTCTTTGGCTGCCTCGCTGACGGTCTTTACCACTAGGCCTGCTTTTTCGGCAATTTCCCATGATTTACTGCCCTCATAAAGACCGACAACTACATTAACTCCACTTTCTTTTAAGTTCAAAGCATGACCATGACCCTGACTTCCATATCCAATAATGGCCACAGTTTTCCCTTCTAATAATTGTAAATCAGCATCATTGTCATAATACATTTTTGCCATGTCAATCTTCCTCCTCAATCTTAATGGTATTTGTACCTCTATTTACGGCGATAACGCCGGTTCTGACCAATTCTTTAATACCAAATGGTTTTAGTAACTCCTCAAAAGCTGATATTTTATCTTTATCACCGGTAAGTTCTATAGTCATGGATTTGCGGCTCACATCGACTATATTTGCCCTGAATATCTCCGATATATGGATTATTTCGGACCTGACTTGAGGTTCCGCATCAACTTTAATTAAGATCAGCTCCCGTGTAACCGAATCTTCCGGCGATATTTTACTGACCTTTATGACATCTACTAGCTTATTTAGCTGTTTTTTTACCTGTTCTACTACATATTCATCCCCCTCTACTACTATGGTCATTCGAGATATGTCGGGATTTTCAGTGGTTCCTACAGCTAAACTATCGATATTAAAACCTCGACGACTAAAAAGGCCTGCTATTCTAGATAACACACCGGGATGGTTTTCCACCAACACTGAAAGTGTTGTCTTCATCTTTTACCCTCCAATCATATCATTGATGGAAGAACCGTTTAACACCATCGGATATACATTTTTATCAATATCGACCATACATTCGAGTAAAAACGGCCCCTTTTCCGAAATCAAACTGTCAATGGCCTTGGGAATTTCCTCCGGTTTTTTTATTCTCACAGCCTTAATACCATAGCTTTCAGTTAGTTTGACAAAGTCCGGCACAAAGCTAAAGTGCACTTGGTTATAACGCTTTTCACAGTAAAATTCTTGGAGTTGACGCACAAGACCCAAACCCCGGTTATTAAACAATACAATCTTTACAGGAAGATTGTTTTCTATAGCGGTGGCCATTTCCGTAAGGTTCATCTGAAAACTACCATCACCGCAGATGTTGATAACCATGTTATCCTCTTGTGCAATTTGAGCACCGATAGCCGCTGGCAGACCATAACCCATAGTGCCAAGTCCGCCGGAGGAAATAAAAGTGCGGGGTTTGGTAAACTCATAATGTTGAGCAGCCCACATTTGATGACAGCCCACTTCAGTAGTAATTATCACTTCTCCCTTGGTCTTGTTTGAAAGACACCGGATAACTTCAACTGGATTTAAATAACTGTCATTGATGTCATCAAAACATTCCTCTTTTAAACCGTCAGTATATTTATTCCAATCAGTGGAACCTTTTAACTCAACACTTTTAATCATTTCATCAAGTATCTGCTTGACATCACCAACAATAGGAATGTGGACTTGCACATTCTTTCCAATTTCCGCTGGGTCAATATCAATGTGTATTATTTTCGCTTTAGGTCCGAATCCTTCAACTTTACCTGTAGCTCTATCACCAAATCGGGCTCCTACAGCTATTATTAAATCCGATACAGAAACAGTTTTATTTGCCGATGATATACCATGCATACCAATCATGCCCATATAGAGAGAATGTTTTGCCGAAAATGCCCCAGTTCCCATAAGAGTGGTTACTACCGGAATATGTGCTTTCTCAGCCAGTTTCTTTAATTCCTTTTCTGCACCGGCAGTGTTTATACCTCCTCCGGCGCAGATTACAGGACGTTTAGCTTTATTTATTGCTTCCGCAGCTCTGGATATTTGTAATGGATGACCGATTATATTGGGTTTGTATCCTCTTAATGTAATCTTTTTTGGATATTCAAATTCAATCTTTGTGTCAGCAATATCTTTGGGCAGGTCTATTAATACAGGCCCGGGCCTCCCGGTAGAGGCAATAAAAAAAGCTTCTTTTATAATCCGTGGAATATCTTCAGCCTTTTTAATTAAATAATTATGTTTGGTAAAAGGTGCTGTAGCGCCGGTTATATCGACCTCCTGAAACACATCTCTGCCTATAACTGCTGTAGAGACTTGCCCTGTGATAGCAACAATGGGAATTGAATCCATATAGGCTGTGGCAATTCCTGTCACTAAGTTGGTTGCCCCTGGTCCGGAAGTTGCCATACATACACCAACCTTCCCTGAAACTCGTGCATAACCACTTGCCGCATGAGCAGCCCCCTGTTCTGAGCGAGTCAAAATATGTTTTATTTCGGAGTGATTGAGAGAATCGTATACAGGAAGTATTGCACCTCCAGGATAGCCAAATATAATTTCAACTTTTTCAAGTTCTAATGATTTTATAAGAGCTTGTGCACCGGTAATTAACATTTACTGCACCACCTTTCATAAAGTATCAACATAAAGACAAACCCCTCGTCCTTGAGATAAAATCTCAGGGACGAGGGGAAACTCTCGTGGTACCACCCTGTTTTGCCTCACCTTGCGGCCAGGCCTTAGGAAGTAGCAAACTACTTCATTTTAACGCAATACTGCGGCACCGAACTACTTAAGTTTCGCCCGGGCTGTTCAGGAGCGAGCAAAAACAAATAAGATGGACCGGCTTTCACCTTTCCCGGCTCTCTTTACCACTTTCTTCGTTTTCCTCTCCGTCATTACATGTAGAAACTTTAAAATTAAACAAAACTCCAACAGTAAGATCCCTTATAGGAACTTGCCGCTGGAGCTTTTTTTGCTCACGGTGTTCTAAGGTAAACCTTAGATTGTACCGCTCGGTCGCAGACACCTTTCAGCCGGAACCCTAGGTACACTTCCTACAACGTTAGTAAATTTTTAGGTGTTGCTATGTATTTTAAATTAGATTTTCAATTATGTCAAGGGTAAATTTTAATAAACCTTAAACTTTTTGTTAATTGTTCTTTATTTTACATCTACTTTTCCTCGATATACAAGACCACGTTGGGTATCAATGGTAATTTCTTCACCGGATCTCAGTTTTTCGGTAGCTTCATCAACTCCTACGATGACTGGAATGTTCATTTCGAGGCCAATTATAGCTGCATGGGATGTTAAGCCTCCTTTTTCAGCTATTATACCAATAGCTTTTTTCAAGGAGGGGATAAAGTCTTTATTGGTACTCTTAGTCACTATTATTGATTTTTCGGGCATTGTGATAGCTTCTTTAGCATTTTTAGCTACAAATACCTTGCCGCTGATAGCTTTATATCCGACTCCATACCCTTGCAAAATAACGTCTCCAACTATATGGACCCGAATCAAATTAGAAGTGCCCGTCACATTAACGGGAACTCCCGCAGTTATAACGACTAAATCACCTTTTTTGACAATTCCAGAACTTAAAGCTCCATTTATTGCTTCTTTAAACATTTCATCGGTAGATGAAGTTTCTTTAACTCTAAGGGGTTTGACACCTCTAACAATCTGCAGGGTTTTTAAAACCTTTTCTCTGAAGGTCACTGCTATAATTGGAACACTTGGCCTGTATTTAGCTACAGCTCTGGCAGTATAGCCGGACCTCGTAGAGGTTATAATGGCTTTAGCGCCAAGTTCAGAAGCTATAGAACAGGTTGCATGGCTTATAGCGTCAGTGACTGACTTTACAGCTACAGGCTTGTGTTCAACAAAACTTTTAGGAGATTGGTCCGCCTTTTCCGCTATGCTTGCCATCATCTCAACTGATTCTACAGGGTATTTTCCTGCGGCAGTTTCCCCTGATAGCATAATAGCATCAGTGCCATCAAATATGGCATTGGCTACATCCGTAACTTCTGCTCTTGTAGGTCTGGGATTTCTCACCATGGAATCAAGCATCTGTGTAGCTGTAATGACAGGCTTTCCGGCAATATTGCATTTTTCAATAATCCGTTTTTGTACCAAGGGAATCTCTTCTGCTGGGATTTCAACACCTAAATCTCCACGAGCTACCATAATCCCATCAACGACACGAATTATTTCATCCAGATTTTCAACACCTTCACGATTTTCTATCTTGGCGATTATATGAATATTGCTTCCACCATTTTCTTCCAGTATTTGTCGTAATTCAATCACATCAGCAGCTTTCCGAACAAAAGATGCAGCTATGAAATCTGCCCCAACAGTTATGCCGAAAATAAGATCTTTTATGTCTTTTTTTGTGAATGCCGGAAGCGGCAAGGATTTGTTCGGTATGTTTACACCCTGCCTATCGCTCAATTCACCGCTGTTTAATACAGAGCATACAACTTTCCCGCCTTCTATATTATTAACTTGAAGCTCTATTAAACCGTCTGCCAGAAGTATCTTATCTCCTTTGCCTACTGTTTGACATATTCTGTCATAATTTATATAAACTTCTTTTTCATTACCTATCATGGGAATTGGTGTAATCGTAAATTTTTGGCCTTTTTTCAAAGTTACTTTTCCACCAAAAAAAGTTCCTAACCGAATTTCAGGCCCTTTTGTATCTAACAGTAAAGCCACATTGGTTTTTAATTCCTTACAGGCTCGACGAAGGACCTTAATTCTCTTTGAATGTTCCTCATGATCTCCATGGGATAGATTAATCCGAGCTATATTCATGCCTGCCCGAATTAATTCGGTTATTGTATACATATCTTCACTAGATGGCCCAAGAGTACATATTATTTTTGTCCTCAGTATAAAATCACATCCTTAAAATGATAATATATCAGCCAGTCGATATAATTCCATATCCAGCGGTTTAGAAGCTGCGAGTACTTTTTCAATGTCGTTTACAACTAACTCACCTTTTATGAGACCGACCATTTTATCTCTTACATTATCTTTTAGCAGATCTACAGCTTTTCCACCAAAGCGGCTCGCTAATATTCTATCATGAGCAGAGGGAGTTCCTCCTCTTTGTAAATGACCTAAAATAATGACTCTAGTTTCAAGATCGGTTTTTTCTTTGATCACTTTTCCTATTTCTATGCTGCTTGCAGCGCCTTCAGCTACTACGATAATACTGTGTAATTTTCCTCTTATATACCCCTTTTCAATTTTTGTACAAACATCATTTAAATCAAAAGGTATTTCCGGCACCAAAATAGTCTCCGCACCGCTGGCAAGACCTGTATACAAAGCTAAATGGCCGGCCGCCCGACCCATCACCTCTATAATAAAAGTGCGTTCGTGAGATGTCGCAGTATCTCTAACCTTGTTAACAGCATCTACCACGGTGTTAACAGCAGTGTCAAATCCGATGCAATTATCAGTAAATGGTATATCGTTGTCGATCGTTGTTGGAATTCCAATAGTTGGTATACCTTGCTTTGATAAAACATTGGCACCTCTTAAGGAGCCATCACCTCCGATGACAATCATACCTTCAATTCCAAAAGCCTCTAAGTTTTTTAAAGCCTTTTCCTGGCCTTCTTCGGTTTTGAACTCATCACAGCGCGCAGTCAGTAAAACCGTCCCACCTCGGTGTATAATATCACCTACCGAACTTATATCCAATTTTATAAAATCTGAGTTTATAAGACCCATGAAACCTCTGTGGATACCATAAACCTCGATACCATAAAATATGGCCTTCCTGACTATTGCCCTAATAGCGGCGTTCATACCTGGTGCGTCTCCTCCACTGGTAATTACTCCAATTCTTTTCATGTATCCTACCCCTTTCGATTACAGGTTTTTTTCAAAAATTACGTTCTGTGCCTCTTGTGCTTCCGATTCTGGTACAATCACCTCAATACAGCATCCATGTCGCTTGCTTTTCATAACCTGCCGTGTTCTAACGAGGAAACCTTCGCTTTTTATAGCCTTTTCAACTCTGAGAGCTGTTTCTTTATCTGTGGCCATATATATTACAGTCCACACGCTAGCTGGCCTCCTTTTTTGTTGGATTGATAAAGGTAATGGAATTACAAATCAACCTCTCACTATTAATTTATCCCAAAATAGGTAATTTCTCAAGCCAGTCATTTTTGTTAATAAATTTAAATTATCATCAGACGCCTGAATTTTGTTATTCAGCAAAAAACACTTATCAGTATCTTTAATATAAATTACTACCTGAGTTTTGCCAGAATACATTGAAATAAATTCTTTGATAGCGTTGATATCTATATTGTCCTGGCTAGATATTGAAATGACCAAAACACCATGATCATTTTTCTTTAAAGAATTTAGTCCCTCCACGATTACTTTTGGTGATTCATCTTCTTTGTAATTTATCCTACCCCTTATATAAACTTTAGAGTCAATAAATAGCAAGCTCTTATATTTCTCGTAAGTTGTTGGAAAAACTATCCCTTCAATTGTACCAGTCAGGTCTTCGATATTTACAAAAGCCATCATTTTATCATTCTTTGTAGTTTTAGTTTTTATACCGGTTATGATGCCAGCGATCACTACCTGCATATTATCCCGTATATTATTTATATCATCCTTATCTCCGATAGAGAAGGTAATATTTTTTGATATCTCCTCTTTATATGCCAACAATGGATGACCGCTAAGATATATACCCAGCATTTCCTTCTCCATAGTTAGCAATTCAGCAGATGGATACTCAGGAATATCGGGTAATATTTCTTCAGATATGGAAATATCATCAAATATTTCAAAAATCGAAATTTGGTTTTTCATATTTTGTTTTTGTTGTTTTTGAATCCGTGTCAATGTATCTTCGTAAACCCTTAAGAGTTGTGAACGTTTTGCCCCAAGTGATGTACAAGCACCACTTTTAATTAGACTTTCTAAAGCTTTCTTGTTTAAATCACCAGAAACCTTTTCAATGAAATCGGTAAGAGAGATGTACTTGCCCTTTTCTTTTCGAGCTTTGATTATAACTTTTGCCACATTTTGACCTACGTTCTTAACAGCTGTAAGACCAAATCTGATCTTTTCGTCAATTAC
Organism: Tepidanaerobacteraceae bacterium; assembly: GCA_028706065.1. Classification (GTDB taxonomy): domain Bacteria; phylum Bacillota; class Thermosediminibacteria; order Thermosediminibacterales; family Tepidanaerobacteraceae; genus JAQWCA01. Next base: position 25,482 of record JAQWCA010000002.1, on the reverse strand, counting down.
AGTAAAAGCTTCATAGCTTTCATTTATATCCGGTGGTAAAACCTGTATACCCATATAGCGACACTCGTTGATATAATATGCAACTTTATCACTATTGTCTATTACGCTGGTCAAAAGAGCCGCCATGAATTCCACCGGAAATTGAGCCTTCAAATACGCCGTTTGGTAAGCTATGAGAGCATATGCTGCAGTATGAGCTTTATTAAAACCGTAACCAGCAAAATAAGAGATCTCATCAAAAATCTTTCCCGCCGTTTTACCATCAATATTATTTTTAATACAACCTTTAATAAATGATTCCCGCTGAGCAGCCATGACATCCTGTTTCTTTTTCCCCATAGCTTTGCGAAGAATATCAGCTTGAGCTAAGGAAAAACCTGCCAGTTCCTGTGCAATCTTCATGGCTTGTTCTTGATATAGGATAATTCCATAGGTTTCAGCTAAAATCGGTTTTAGATCCGGATGCAGATAATTTACGGGTTTTAGCCCATTTTTACTTTTTATGAAATCGTCAGCAGCACCACTGCCAAGGGGGCCAGGGCGATATAGGCCTATAATAGCAGCCACATCCTGAAAAGATTCGGGTTTTAATTCAGTAAGCAAATTTCTCATGCCAGTACTTTCTAACTGAAAAACTCCAGCAGTATTACCTTGACTCAGCATATAATATACTTTCTTATCATTTAACGGAAGTTTATCGATATTTATTTCCTTGTTTTTAGTGCACTTGATGATATCTAGTGCATCCCTTATAACTGTTAGGGTTCGCAGCCCCAAAAAGTCCATCTTCAAAAGACCCAATTCTTCAAGAGCTGTCATAGTATACTGTGTTGCTATGTTGGAGTCACCAATCTTATGTAAAGGAACATGCTCCACTATAGGGTCTTTTGAAATTACTACACCGGCAGCATGAGTTGAAGCATGTCGCGGGAAGCCTTCAACTGCTTTTGCTATATCAATAAGTCTTTTAACTTTTTCATTTTCTATATACATTTTTTTAAGCTCGGGGTGTAATACCAAAGCGTTCTCAATAGTCATGCCTAATTCTGCCGGAACCATCTTGGCAATCATATCCACTTCTCCGTAAGGATGCCCCATTACTCTGCCTACATCGCGAATGGCAGCCCGAGCCGCCATAGTCCCGAAGGTCACGATTTGAGCGACTCTATCATTGCCGTATTTTTTGACGACATAGTCAATAACTTCCTGCCGGCGCTCGTAACAAAAATCCACATCTATATCCGGCATTGATACCCTTTCAGGATTCAAAAAGCGCTCAAACAAAAGATTGTATTTTAAAGGATCGATGTTGGTAATAAAAAGGCAATAAGCAACTAGACTGCCAGCAGCTGATCCTCTCCCAGGACCAACCATGATATCGTTTCGCCGTGCAAAGTTTATAAAATCCCATACAATCAAAAAATAACTAGAGTAGCCCATTTTTTTAATAGTAGCCAATTCATAATCCAGTCGTTTCTCAATTTCTTCTGTTATATTCGAATATCTTTTTTTCAATCCTTCACAGCAAAGCTTTTCCAAATATCCATCCTGGGTAAAACCTTGGGGAACATCAAAGCTGGGCAGATGTATAGTGTTAAAATCTAGTTTTACGTCACACATCTTCGCTATTCGGGTTGTATTCTCAATAGCACTGGGAATATAAGAAAAAAGTTCTTTCATCTCGTCAGATGATTTTAAATAAAACTCCGAAGTTTGAAATTTCATCCGATTATCATCTTCAATTGTTTTACCTGTCTGTATACACAATAGAGCATCGTGAACCGATGCATCCTCTTTTTGAATATAATGAACATCGTTTGTTGCTACAAGTGGGATCTTCGTTTCTTCACTTAAACGTATGATATCATTTATTATCCTTTTTTGATCTAATATACCATGATCTTGGACTTCTAAATAAAAATTATCCTGCCCAAATATTTCTTTAAAATCTAGGGCGATGTTCTTGGCTTCTTCATAATTACCTTTTACAAGTAATGTTGGAATTTTCCCGGCAAGACAAGCACTTAATGCGATGATGCCATCTGAGTTTTCTCGAAGGACTGACATATCTACGCGAGGTTTATAATAAAATCCTTCGGTAAAGCCCAAGGATACCAGTTTCATTAAGTTTTTGTATCCCGTATTATCTTTAGCCAAAAGAACAAGGTGATACTGATCGTCATCTATACCCGATTTGCGATCTGCCATGGTCCGAGCAGCAGTATATACCTCGCAACCTATTATAGGTTTTATGCCATAAGAACACATGGTTTTATAAAAATCTATAACCCCATACATCACACCATGATCGGTAATGGCAACACTTTTCATACCCAGTTCCAATAATCTTTTAGCAAGTTTGTCCATCCCACAAGCACCGTCAAGGAGACTATAATTTGTATGAACATGTAAATGTACAAACTCTTCCATGAAAACACCTACCTGTCAATAACCCTCACTGAGATAATGGATTTTGCTACTAGTTTTCCTTCATGTAGGAGGTTTATTTCTGCTTTTCCGGATTTTCGACCCATATCGATGATTTTAGCTTCAACCTCTATTTCCTGTTCCAATTGTACAGGTTTTGAAAAATATACTGTAAAACTATCAAGAACTGTTTCCAATCGTTTCTGCACTCGAAATGCCTCGAACCCGGCGTTGGTCATAACAGTCATTAAAGCTCCACTGCTGGCAACCCCATACGGATTTAACATGACGGGATCTGTCTTTCCCCTGAGTTTTACCCCATTTTCAGTCTTAATTAAAGAAAAACGGCTCATAACAATACCATCGACAGTCTCACCGATTTGGGGCTGAAAACTCAAATGTTGTAAAGCTTTAATGGCGTCTTTTCTAGTTAATATACCTACTAATCTTTTATTTTCAACCACAGGAATAAGCTTTATGCCTTCCCATACCATCAAACGGGCAGCATGGGCTACAGGTGTTTCTTTTGTCATTACAATTGGTTCTTTACTCATTACATCCTTAATTAAAATATCGTCTTTTAGGCTTGAGATATCATTGATAGTAACAATGCCCATAACCCTCATTTCTTCATCAACTACGGGAAATTTACTATGCCTGGTAATTTTATACATTTTCCTCCAATCACCGACAGTAGCATCCATACGTAGATAATCCGGTTTTTTAACCATAGCATCTTTGATTCGAGCCACATCTTTCCGCACCAATCTCTTGTAAAGAGCACGATTTATAATGGTGGCAACAGTATATGTATCATAGGATGAAGAAATTAGGGGCATTCCAATATCATTAGCCAGTGTAATGACTTCTTCATCAACATCAAACCCTCCGGTAACCAGAACTGCTGCACCTAATTTTAAAGCCAATATCTGTGCATTTTTGCGGTTACCAACTATCAAGAGACTCTCGGGCTCAATATATTTATCCATTTCTTCAACTTCCATTGCCCCTATAAGAAACTTGTTCAGTGGTTTATGTAATCCAATCATCCCTCCTAAAACTCTTCCATCAACTATATTTACTACCTCAGCAAAAGATAATTTTTCAATCGCTTCATCTGTCTTTTTCTCAATACGAATAGTGCCTACGCGAGGCATTGTGCAAACATAACCCGCTAGCTGGGCATCTTTAATGGCCCGGTATGCTGTCCCCTCACTTACACCCAAACTACTGGCTAATTGCCGAACTGATATTTTTGAGCCCACCTTGAGCTTTTTAATATGTTCGATTATTTTAGCATGTTTCGTCATGACTTCACCTTTACTCTATGATATCTAGTTTAAAAGCTACCATCAACGGTAGCTTCAATTTACTCTTCGCCAAATTTGCTCTCTATTAGTTCTACGAGCTTTACTACTGCTTCTTTTTCATCGTTGCCTTGGGCGGAAACAATAATTTCAGTTCCTTGGCTAACTGCAAGAGACATAACGCCCATTATGCTTTTGGCATTAACCTTCTTTCCTTCTTTTTCGATAAATACTTCGGATTTAAATTTGTTAGCTGTCTGAACAAAGAGTGCCGCAGGTCTGGCATGAAGCCCCGTTTTGTTTTTAACCGTTACATTTTGTTGAAACATTTCATAATTCTCCCTTTCTTGACTGTAGTTTGTGAGCAATGTTTTCAATTGTTTTTAACCTATAACTCACTCCGGATTTTCCTAGAATTGGGTCAAGCATTTGACCCAATTCCTTTAAACTCAAATCCGGATATTCGAGTCTCAGTTCCGCAATGTCCTTTAGATTATCTGATAAATCATCAAACATGTTATTGTCTTTTAAATATTTAATACAATTTATCTGTCTTACAGCAGCATCTATTGTCTTATTTAAATTAGCGGTTTCGCAATTTACCATACGATTAACACTGTTTCTCATGTCTTTTAAAACCCTGACATCTTCATATTTTAAAAGACTGTTATGTGCACCCATAATACCCAGCAAATCGGATATATGGTCACCGTCTTTTAAATAAATCATGTAGTTGTTTTTACGTTCTACTTTCTTTGATTTTAGACCAAAGCTATTTATTAGTTTAATCAATGTTTCTGCCATATTCTTATCAGGTGTAACAAATTCCATGTGATAAGGGCCTCTTGGATTACTTATAGAGCCACTGCCTAAAAAAGCACCTCTTACAAAAGCTCGCCTACAACACCTTTTTTTAATCAGTTCTGGATTGACAATGGTTTTTTGAAATTCAAAACTGTCTCCGGCAGGTAATATTCCAAGCCCTTTGAGCAAAACTTTACAATCATTTATATCTAAAGATATTATATACAAGCTTTTATCTTTTAAAAAGCTGTTTCTTTTTACAGCTATTTGAACAGGGGAATTGAAGTTTTTTCGTAAAAGTTTATAAATTCTCCTAGCGGTGGGTGCATGTACAGTTTGTATCTGAAGAAAAATCTTTTTTTTCCCACCGAATATCTTAATAGAACCGGCCATTCGCACCAATGAAGCCAGTTCTGCCCTCTGACAGCATATACTTGAAGATAGGCGAGATAATTCTTCCTTCACATTATAAGAAAATGACACCGGTAGCACCCCATCACATTTTATTCTACATTAATTTCGAAAAACCTTCAAACAAAATTCTGTTAAATTAAAGCCATTATAGTTTCAGCAAGTTTTTTTGAGCTGTGGCGAACTACATCTGTGGGATTTATCACCGGTCCTGTCACTACAGTATACCCCATTTTTTCTATAATCTCAGTATCACATTGTACAGGAGTTGATCCATCGGACAGATATCTAATCCGTAGAACATCGGGAATTTGTTCAGTATTTACAATTACATATTCCATAATATCACGGCTTGAATGTTTTACAACAGCATTGACATGATCTGAAGCTGAATAACCTTCAGTTTCCCCTGGCTGGGTCATAATATTTGAGATATATATTTTTTTAGCTCTAGATTTAGATACTGCCTCCGTTAAATCTTTTACAAGAAGGTTGGGGATTAAACTGGTGTAAAGGCTCCCCGGACCCAGTGTTATAGCATCTGCCCTTTCAATAGCCTCTAATGCTTCACTTAAGGGTTTTGCACTGGAAGGCATCAGCATTACTTTGGATATTCTCTTTCTGGAGTTTGGTATATGAGATTCACCACAAGCTTTTTCACCGTCTTCGTAGATTGCCTCTAAGGTTACATCCTCTAATGTGGAAGGAAGAACGGTTCCTCTAACTGCTAGGACCTTGCTGGATTCCTTTATAGCCAGTTCGAAATTGCCAAGCATTTCAGTCATTGCCGCTAAAAATAAATTTCCAAAACTATGCCCTTTTAAAGACCCGATATTAAATCGGTATTGAAACAACTTTTCCATAAATGGTTCGGTATTAGCTAAAGCCAAAAGACAATTTTTGATATCACCCGGAGGTGGAATTTTAAGTTCATTTCTGATAATACCAGAGCTCCCACCATCATCAGCTACGGTAACAATAGCGGTAATGCTATCGGAATAATCTTTAAGCCCCCTTAATAGATTGGGAAGGCCTGTGCCTCCTCCTAAACATACTATATTTGGGTACATTATTTTTCAACTCCGATCTTTATCTATATCTCTGTGATCTACTATTACTTTATTGCGGTCAGCCTTCAGCTGCGCAGCTATTTCGTTGGTAAATGCTACTGAGCGATGCCTACCACCGGTACATCCTATGCCTATTACAAGCTGGGTTTTCCCTTCTCTTATATAATACGGAACAAGAAATTGAACCATATTATATAATTTCTTTAAGAACTCTTGACTTTCAGGCCATTTCATTACATAATCTTTTACTTTTAAGTTTTCACCGGTATATGGACGAAGTTCGTCAATGTAAAAGGGGTTTGGTATAAATCTCACATCAAATATCAGATCTGCATCTAAAGGAATCCCCTGTTTAAAACCGAATGATACTAGATTTATAATAAGTTGCTCCTCTTTTTCTCGTTCAATAAATCGAAATACTATTTCTTCCTTTAATTCTGATGGTTTCTTAAAAGAAGTATCAATAATATAATCAGCAGCTTCTCGCAATTTAGCCATTTTTTTTCGTTCAGAACTTATGCCTTCAACAATCCTACCTTCAAAGGCGAGCGGGTGACGACGGCGACTCTCTTTGTATCTATTTATAATTACTTCATCAGAGGCTTCTAGAAATAATATATCATAATGAAACCCCAAATCGCCCATTTCTTTAAGAGATTCAAAGAGTTTATCAAAGAACCCTCCCCCTCTAATATCTATGACTAATACGATCTTATTTATTCTTTTTATGCTCTGTCTACAAAGATCAATAAAGGTATGAATTAATGCCGGGGGAAGATTGTCAACACAAAAATAACCATAATCCTCAAATACTCTCATTGCCAAGGTCTTGCCGGCTCCAGAAAGTCCTGTGATTATTACAAAGTTCAAATCATTCATGTATTGTTACCCCCCTTAAATTTAATCCATAAGTAATAAATCTATAATAAAACTGTTTCTTTCACTGTGCTTGCATTGATTATGTCTTCTGCCGTTAAACCCGCTTTTCGGGCAATATCAACTGCCTTATCAAATCTGCCTACGTCTTTTGGATGGTGAGCATCACTGCCTATAGCAAACCTTGCTCCATTAGCATGTGCAATCCTTACATATTCCTCTGTCATATATCCGTGACCGGCATTTATCTCAAGAGCTGTTTCATTTTTAGCAGCTATAATAGCTAATTGTTCTGTATCTATTGGTAAATGTAATCCAGGATGTGTAATAATTTTTATATTTTTGCTTTTTATAGCTCTAACGAGGGCATTGGTATTTTGTTTCATAACCCTTTCCTTTAATGTGGCATTTCTGAACATCTTAGCTAAGGTATTCTCAACAAATAAGTGGAAACCATCTCCAAGACTTTGTGCCCAAACCATTGGATGTAAACCAACCATTATATAATCAAGATTAGCCAGTATCTCATCAGGGATGTCCAATTTTCCATCTAAACTTACTATGTTAGCCTCACAACCTAAAAGTATATCAATATTAGTATATATATTCTTTAATTTTTCTATTTCTTTGCGCATTTTGTAAAAATCTCCGAGCTTTGGCCCAATCCCTATATTGGCAGGACCGTGTTCAGAAATGCCGATTGTGGATAGACCTTTTTTTATGGCACTCTTCACATTCTGTTCAATACTCCCAGATCCATGACTATATCTGGTATGAGTATGATAATCAGCCCATATATTCATATAATTCCTCCTTATATAGTATAATATATATTTCTTACAAAATCCATTTTTAAATGTTTGTTGGAAAAAGACTAATATTTGATATAATTTGATGTAAGATGATAAAAAGAGGAGGCAACACTATGAATGTCTATGATTTTGCTCATAAGCTAGCAAGAAGTTTAAGTGAATGCCCTGAATACTTAGATTACAAAAAGGCAAAGGACAAAATAAAACAAGACCCTCAGGCAGAAAAAATGCTAAAAGACCTGAGGACCAAGCAAATTGAAATTCAAGCACTTAGGTATTCTGGAAAACCTGCTGACGAAGCTACAAAGAACCTCGAAAATCTCTATAATATTATCTGCCATCATTCCGTGCTAAAGCAATACCTGGAAACAGAGGAACGTTTTGCCGTTTTATTTGCAGATATCCAAAATATAATTATGAAAGGGATTGAACTTGACATGGACATGAATATAGAAGATAAATAAGTTTTTTACTGTGTTAAGCCGTCAGACGTCTGGCGGCTTAGATTATCTCTAAGTGCGTCTATAACTATATTGACGTCATTATCGCTGGCAGCTATAGTGTTTTTCCTTTTAGTGAGATCTTCGTTGTTATTATCAATGACATAGGCATCCACATTTCTGAAATCGGCTGTAGAAAGCTCCACTGTTTGATATCCCTGTTTTTGTAAAGCGGCCATAATATTATGCAAAGAATCATCAACAGCAATAAGAAAACTCATGCATTATACCTCCATAATTGATCTTTGTAACTTTATTATCCGCTTATTGAGGTATTTTATGCCCCACCGTAGTTCCCAATTCATAGCGTTTTGAAATACTTTTAATTTCAGAAATAATTTCATTTCTAAGACTTTTGGGTTGCAGAACCTCTGCCTGACTTCCATAACTTAAAATCCATTGTTTTATCTCTAATAAGCCACTAATTTGAGCAGAGAATATTATGTTGCCATTATTTTCTTCAGTTATTTTCTGAGTAGGCAACCACTTCATTTCCTTTACATATCTTGCTGCTGGGGGAAAAAACCGCACCTTTACTTTGAAATTTTCTCCTCGAGTGATGTGCCAAGAGTTTTTTAGATATTCCTTCAATGAAAAATCCTTCGAAAACTTAAACTTCATATCAGTTTCCTGTATATATTGTATACGGTCAACCCTAAAAGTTTTTATATCCCGGCGCCAATGACAATATGCAACTAAATACCATGCCCCGCTTTTATATATAAGATGGTACGGGTCTAATATCCTGGTTTTAATCTCATTTCGACTTAAGGTATAATATTTCACTTTAACACTCTTTTTTTGAGAAATTGATTTTTCTACAATATAAAAGGCGTTTTCCCATATTTTTGTTTTCATTGAATCTATTTCATATGATATAGATGATACTTTCCCTGAAGCTATTTTTATTTCTTCCGATGCTAAACTGTTTTTGATTTTTGATAGAGCACTTTTAAAATTTTTTTCCAACATAAACCCATTTTTCTTTGTCAAGATTTCACCGGCAAAGAACAGCACTCCAACTTCATCAGAGGTTAACCCTGGCACTTTTAAATAAAAATTCTTTGGTATATAGTATCCTCCGTATCTCCCGGGTTTTGATTCAATTGGTATCTGGGCAGTTCTAAGCGTTTCGATATCTCTATAAATAGTTTTTTGGTTAGTCTCTAATATTTCTGCCAACTCTTGAGCCTTAATCATATTCCTGGCCTGAAGATGCATTAAAAGATTGATCATTCTGGAAGCTTTACTCATAGTATGTCGCTCCTTTTAATTGTTTTACATAAACTGCTATTTACCTAAAAATTACTTCGACACAAATATATTTAGTCCTTTATATTCAACTATTTTATATCGCTATTGCTTTTTTAGATAAAAAAGCTTCGGACATTGTCCGAAGCAGAGAATTGGAAGATTTGATTTATAACTGTAAAATCCACATAGCTGTAGAAAAATAAATAAAAAGCCCTAAAATATCAAGAAGCGTTGTTACTAACGGTCCTGAAGCTACTGCCGGATCATGCCCAAGTTTATGCCACAATAACGGCATGAATGTACCTAATATAGCAGCCAATGTAAGATTAAAAGACATGGTTATTCCAACTACAATTCCCAGTTTCACATCGCCTTGCCAGAAATAGGCGATAATAGCTACCAATAAACCGTTGATTACCCCCAGTATCATCCCAACTCCGGCTTCTCGAAGAACATTTTTAGTTATAGATGATGTGTTTATCTCTCCTGTAGCCAAACCTCTCACGATTATAGCCGCTGATTGTGTGCCGACATTGCCTCCCATATCCATAAGCACCGGTATAAAAAATGATAACGACACTATAGTTTGTAAGGTGATAGAAAAGCCTTGTATAACACTTCCAGAAAACATTTCCCCTATTATAGCTACCATAATCCACGGAAGTCTGCGCTTTGCTCTAGCCCATGGATTAACTTGCCCGAACTCAATTCTCTCGTCTGAATCGGAACCTGAAAGTTTTAATATATCTTCTGTGGTTTCTTCTTCTACTACAACCATCGCATCGTCCACTGTCACAATACCAAGCAGAACATTATTTTCATCAACTACAGGTAATGCTAAAAACCCGTATTTTTTTATTAAACGAACTACTTCTTCCTGATCAGATAACATATTTACTTTCTTTACATCGGTTTGCATAAAATTCTCAATAGTGTATTGTTCGGGTGCCAAGATCAAGTCCCTGAGAGAGACAACTCCTACAAGATGACCTTCCGAATCTACTGCAAAGACGTAGTATATGGTTTCTGCATCAGGAGCTAACTCTCCTAGTTTGTTGAGTGCTTTTCCGGCTTTTAAATCTTTTGAAAACGCAATGTATTCAGTGGTCATACGGCCACCAGCAGTGTTCTTATCATAAGCAAGAAGTTCTTTTAGATCTTCCTGCTCCTTCTTCCCCATTAAAGATAGTATCTGCACTTTGGCCTCTTCATCTAAATTACCCAAAAAATCTGCTACTTCGTCAGAAGACATTTCAGCAATTAATTTAGAGGCATAATTAGGTGTAATATGTGTTAAAATATAATATTTTTGATCTGAATCGATTTCCTCTAAAACTTGTATAGCGAATTTAAAATTCAACACTTTAAATAGGTCTAAGCACTCCTTAGATGAAAGTTCTTCATAAAACTCAGCAACATCTACAGGGTGACTTTCATAGAGCAAGGCCTTTAACTTTTTGATATCTTTTTTCTCCAAAGTATTCCGTATTTCTTCAATTATACTCATTATAGCACCCCCAACCTAAAGCTAATAGTGCCAATCATGTCTGGAGAAATGATATCAATAAAGTAAAATGCAAAAGTAAAATATATCACAAGAGTGCTAATATCGATTAATGTAGTAATAAAAGGTCCTGAAGCTACAGCTGGATCAATATTCAAAAGATGCAATATCATAGGTACCAGCACCCCTATAAGAGCTGCAAGCATTAAAGAAATACACATAGAAAGACCTAAGGCCATACTCAGTTCAACATCTTTTTGCCACAAAAAAGCTATAGCTGAAGTAATCGCACCACAGATAATACCTAATTGCAGCCCTGCTAAGGTCTCCCCAATTATGAATTGTATAGTGTTTTTTCTGCCAAGCTCTTCAGTGGCCATGCCTCGAACTGATAATGCCAAAGATTGTGTGCCAATATTTCCACCAGTAGCCATCAGTACCGGAATAAAGAAAGCTAAGGACACCACTGACTCAAGTGCATGGGAATAATTATCAATTACTTTGCCAGCAATCATATCGCCTAAAAGACATATGACAAGCCAAAATAATCTTTTTTTTGATGCCCCCCATATGGTAGTTGTTAATACTGCATCCTGCTCAGGAGTAATACCAGCCATTTTATGGATATCTTCAGTATCTTCTTCCTCCAGGATTTCGATGGCATCATCTATAGTCACTATTCCTAATAAACGATTTTCTTTGTTCACCACAGGAATAGCCAATAGCGAATATCGTAATATGATTTTCGCAACTTCCTCTTGATCTTGTTCCACATCTACGGATACTATTTTTTTGTGCATTATTTCAAAAATCTTTTTATCTCTAGGAGCACTAATAAGTTCCCTTAAAGATAAAACACCTTGAAGATGTTTCATGTCATCAACCACGTAAATGTAGTAGATTGTCTCAGCTTTTTGCCCAAACATTCTTACATCAGCGATAGCCTGATTGACTGTAACATCTGATAAAATATAAACATAGTCAGTAGTCATAAGACCGCCGGCCGTATCTTCAGCCATCTTTAGAAGAGATTTCAGTTCTTCATAGTCTTCTTTTGGAAGTTTCAAGAGAAGACTATCGGCCTGAGTTGTAGGCATCTGCTGAAAGAGGTCTATTATTTCATCTACTGACATATTTTCTAATATGGCAATTAACTCTGACTCTGTCATCTCTTTTATCATATTAAGTCGCTCAAATGGATCAAACTCTTCTAACACTTCCGCAGCTTTAGAACTGCTCATCAAGTGGAAGAATAGCCTTTTATTGCCGTTTTTTATCTCACCGAGTATTTGTGCTATATCCGCTGGATGAAGTTTTGCCAATATTTTTTGTGCTTCATCTGCCTTTTTGTTTATTATTAGATGTTTAATAAGAACTACATCTTTTTTGGGCAGCATTAAAGTCCCTCCTTCTAAAAGGACCATCCACCTGTTACCGGGACGATAGGATGAGCCTCTTTAATATTTAATTTGTATAAATATCGACTAGGATCAGGGTCCACCTTTATCGCCCCCTTTTTTAGCAGTTCTTTTATTAAGCATTCCACTTAAATAATCCTTGATACAACCATTGCTGAAAGTATAAAAACAAATTTTATTTCTTCTTGGGATTTAAAAAACCCCTTTCTGACGAAAGGGACAAGAAATTATTTTCCCCTCGTAATCGGTTTTAGCACTGAGCGACTTTGGAAAAGTATTCCAGCCACATTAGATTCAACCTTAATCCGGTCAGACCTGCTAACCCATTGGTGTCTCTCGACATTTCCGGGCAGTGGCTTATATTCGCACAGGAGCCTCACCTAACAGGAAGTACGTAATTTTATTTGTTCTTATGTCTATTTTAATCTGTTTATGAAATATATGTCAAGGCTAACTTGGACATTAAGAAGGAGGTTATCAATTTTCTGATAACCTCCTCACATTCAAAATTATTACTGAAGCTGACCTTGTTGCTGTTGTTGTGCTTGTTGTTGCTGTTGCTGTTGCTGTTGTTGTTGTTGTGCTTGCTGACTTTGCTGGTTTAGCTGCTGCAGTTGTTTTGTTGATTGATCCAACAACTGATTCATTTGATAGAATACCTGGTTTGCCTGTATACTCTGTTGAGCCTGGGAAAGAGCATCGACAGCCTGTTGTATGGCTTGGCTAACCTGTCCATCGGTTTGTTGTTGCTGCGTCTGAGCCTGATTTTTTAACTGGCCTAGTAGCTGCTGAAACTGTTGGGGAAACTGATTTGCTTGATTTATTTGAACTCCCTGATTTGAGCCGACTTGATCGACAAAATGGGTACCAGTACTTCCCAATTTATTGTTTAGTTCTTTGGAAACCTCAGCATCAGCTTTTTTCTCCAATAAAAAATCATTAAAATCCTTCTTTTGGCTCAAGCTAACACCTCCCTCAAGGAATTTTAACTTCCCATATTATCATTCCCTGTGCATGGAGTTTTAATATATGAATTTTTTCCATCACTGAAGTAAGTTATCAATTGAATCATTTATTTGGTTAAGTACTTTTTGTTGTTCAAGTCCCTGCCGTGCAGAATTTAGTGCATCTATTACCTGTTGTAAAGTTTGCTGTAGACTGGTAGTTGTATCACTTATGGAAGGGATAGCATCTGTTGCTTGACTGGTTTTAGAAATATTTTGCAACTGATTTTCAGTGTTCATAAAATCTACAACCAACTGTTGAGATAAATTGCTGAAATCATTTATTTGTTTATCTATTCCCTGAGAAATTTGAGTTAAATTATCATGAACTTTTTGTGCCTGGTTTATTAATGTCATGCGCTTTTGATCTATTTGTTCCTGCATAAGTTTACTGTTTGACCCTGAAACCCATTTTGCCAAAACGGTCTGACTCTTCTCCAGTTCCATCTGAATTTCCTGCATCATATTATCTATATCGTTTTTAAATGACAAAATTTCCTGTTGCATACTTTTTAATTGTTCTGCTAAATTTTTAAAATTTTTTTGGTTTTGCTCAACAAAGTTTTCAAGTTTGAGATTTTGGCCTGAGAAATTAGCGCAAAGACTTTGTATGTTATCCAAAGTGATACCTCCGTTTTAATAATAAGTCCTTCAAATATTGTTACCATTTAGATGTTCTTTTTATCATCCATATTTTTCCAATTAAAATCCAAATATGCTAGAACTGTTTGTCTAGATATTCATCATTTACTTTATCCTGAAGGTAAATATAGCAGTACTTCTGTGAATTAGCCTCTTTAAAAATTTTGTAACCTTCATCTATGCATGAAGGGCATGCATCCCGTGGTATTGTCACAGCTAATATCGGCATGCCCTTGTCGCTATCAGACTGAATTGTATTTACCCCAGAACACTTATAACAGACTTTGAATTTTTGAGTTTGATACTCCATAATGCTGTCAGTATCGTAATATACCTGTCTTTGTCTTATAATATAATCTTTTCCTTTTCTCAAATCTCTGGCCAATCGATCTCTTTGTTTCCAATGTTTATAAATTTTTTCACAAAGTCTTTTAATATAATCTGTAATTTCCATAGTCTGTTCAACATTTTGTATATTAAAATCAGGTTCTTGAACCTTGGAATAGTCTAATCCTGCCATAGCTAGAATAATTCCCAAATTTACGTAAGGTAATGCACCTTCAATGGAATACCCTCCCTCCAAAACAGCTATATCCGGATTTAATTTATGATTTAATTCCGCATAACCTTGAGCCGAGAAGTTCATGTTAGTAAGCGGATCAGTATAATGATTGTCCTGACCTGCAGAGTTTACTATCAAGTCTGGTTTATACTCGCTTAATATAGGTAGGACAAGATTGTCAAGCACATATAAAAAACCTGCATCACCGGTTCCCGGTGGAAGTGGTATGTTGATATTATAACCTAAAGCTCCGGGCCCGCCGAACTCATCTAAAAATCCGGTTCCCGGATAAAGCGTCCTACCATCTTGGTGAAATGATATAAAGAGCGTATCTCTGTCATTCCAATATATATCCTGGGTACCATCTCCATGATGACAGTCAGTATCAACTATTGCAACTCTGCAGGGATTTAATTTTGCCCTTATATTTTCCAGCATCACCGCTTCAATATTGATAATACAAAACCCTCGATCACCGTATACAACCCTTTGAGCATGATGCCCCGGTGGTCTTATAAGTGCAAAAGCCTTGTCAACTTCTTTGTCTATAACCATATGTGCAGCTTTTATCGCTCCACCTGCAGAAATTAAATGAGATTTTGTAACTCGCAAGTCCACATCAGGAACGCAAAAATGCACCCTTTGCACATCTTTAATTGAAGCCACAGTAGGGTTATAGAAATTTATATTATCTATATCCTGAATACCTTCTTCGAAAATCTGGTCTTGAGTATACAGTAGTCTTTCTTCACGCTCGGGATGTGAATAGCTGATAGCCCAATCAAAAGCAGGAAAAAAAACTAATCCCAGTCGGTTTTTAGCAGACAACATTTTTATCACTCCGCAATTGGAATATTAACCCCGGTTTTGTTTGCGCTCTTATCCTTAGATTTTTACCACTAGTATAGAAACCCCTAACGATATTAAAACTACTTTCTTCAATTATCTCAGCTTCAATTTCATCTTCTTTAGCTCCAAACAACAATGATTGTTGTTTTATCAAAGCCAGGGCATATAATTTTGATTCTTCTAAACTGTATCCTTGGCTTACTTTATCATGTAGACCCACCTCAGGTACTGAAAGAGTTCCTTGGGCAGTATCCACAAACATCGTAATTTCTGCTGTAGTTCTAGCCAGTGCCGCCCCCACTGCATTGGCTGCTTCGTAAGCTTTGGGATACCAACAGGGCAAGTCAAGCGTTTCTGCAAGAATAGAGGCCATTGCTTTTGCAGGACCGCCTATAACTTGAATAAATTCAGGTTTGATCTTTTTGCCATAGAGTAACTCTTTTACTGTATATACAGGATGAGAATTTATGTTATCTAATAGCTTTTCTATTTGGTTTTTTATCATATTTGCCATAGTATTTAAAACTGTCTTTGCCGCGACTTTGGGATCTAAATCCAGTGGCTTACCTATTTCTTCCATAGCAGTAATTGCCTTATGTCTGTCACCAATATTAATTAGATTCAATACTATCATAGCATCAGTAGGTGTAGGACATGGCCCACCTAAAGCTTTGGGTGCCCCCTGCCTTACAGGGCCTATAACAAGCTTTTTATCTTTTACAGTGACTTTGCTATCACCGCCAACACCCATGGATACACTATATAAAGCTCTAACCAGTGTTGGAAATGCACCAATATTTATGCCCAAAGGTTCAAACAAAGGAGCCCCATCAGCTAGAAATGAAATATCAGTGGTAGTCCCTCCAATATCAAGGAAGACTGCATCTTTTGTAGTAGATAAGAAGGCTTGTCCGCCCATAATACTGGCAGCAGGCCCCGATAATATTGTTTGCACTGGAGATTTATCTCCCGTTTTTAAACTCATGGTCCCTCCATCGGCTTTTAAGACAAAAATTGGGGCATTGATTTTTTCTCTTTGAAGGGCTTCGTGAATACTCTTACTGAATCTATGAAAAGTTGAAGAAACTGCTGAGTTGTAATATGATGTGAAAACCCTACGAGGAAAGTTTAGCTTACCTGAAAGTGTATGACCGAGTGTTATGAAGGAAAACTCATCTTTTAACGTTTCGTGTATCTTTATCTCATGTTCCGGATTACGAATTGAAAATTTTCCAGTTATTGCTACTGAAGGAATTTCTACATGTTTGAAAGTCTTTATTGCATGTTCTATTTCGCTGTTATCGAAGGATCTGATTTCTCTACCCCTATGATCGATATATCCGGATATAAAAATATTTTCCCGGCCACAGCAAAGAAAATCATTTTGAAGACCGGGTCCGCATTCGATTATCATTCCAACGGGGTCTGTTTTTTGTTCTATAATGGCATTCGTAGAAATAGTTGTACTTAAAATTATACGTTCTATTTGAGAGGTTTTTGCCTTTGAGAGTAGCAATTTCAAAGGTACCCAAACAGAATCCAGTAAGTTAGTGCGGTCGGTGGGGCTTTTTATTGCTTCAATAATCTCACCTTGATGAATGAGTACAGCATCAACGTGAGTTCCCCCCATGTCCAACCCAATAATCAATTTCTCCTCCTCCTTTATCCACCCTTGATTTTAATTTCGGATTCAAGATTTACATTAAATTTTTCTTTAATTCGTTTTTGAACATGATGTATAAGTTTTTGAACATCATCAAAAGTAGCATTATCCACATTTACTATAAAACCTGCATGTTTATCAGATACCATAGCTCCACCCATCCTATAACCCTTTAAACCGGCTTTTTCTATTAGGGCGCCGGCAAAATTGTCCGGAGGTCTTTTGAAGGCACTGCCCGCACTGGGTAAATTTAAAGGTTGCTTATTTCTACGGCGAGCTAAGTAATCCTCCATTTTTCTTTTTATATCATCATAATCTCCGGGAACAAGTTCCATTTCCACTTCTAATAAAATCCTATCACCATTTTGAAGGACACATCTACGATAGGAATATTCGAGATCTGTCTTGCACATTTCATATAGATTTCCATCCATATCCATAACCACAGCCTTCTTTATCACATCAGCCATCTCTCCACCGTAAGCACCGGCATTCATTACTGCCGCACCTCCTACAGTGCCAGGTATACCGTTAGCAAACTCCAAACCACTGAGACAATTTTCCAAGGCAATTTTAGCTGCTGTTGATAAAGCCATACCCGCTTTACATTTAATTGTATGTTTATCTACCTCAGCATCATTATAATTTTGAGCCAGTTTCATAACTACTCCTCTGATGCCTTCATCTTTTATTAACAAATTTGTTCCGTTGCCCATAACGAAAAAAGGAATCTTATTTTGTTTGCAAAATTTTATTATATTACAGACTTCATTAGGGTTTTTGGGTAGAACCATTATATCTGCTGGACCCCCAATATGGAAAGACGTGTGGTTTCTCATGGGTTCATCTATTTTAATTTGCTTTTCTGATAAGAATTTTTTTAGGTTTTGATATGTTTTCGTAAAGTCCATATTACCTTCCCTCTTCTGTAACATAATGCTATTTTTAATCCTAATATATTTTATTTCTATATCAATACGTTAATTCCTGCTTACATGTTTAAAAGGCGCAAGCTATTTTATATAATTATTCCTTAGCATCTATAAAGGTAATACTTTCTAGTAAATCCGAAGAAATTACATCTATTGATAAGTTGTAAAAACTTACTTTTCCAGTGCTGTCAATTATAATAAAGGCTTTGGGCGAAATACTGCAACCAAAACCTAAACCAGATTTAGTGTAGCCACCAAAAATAATATCCAAGATAGGAATAAGCGTTAAACCATTAATAACTTTCGGTGAGCCCATCACTGTTTCATCACATATTGTACAATTTTGTAGATTCATAAAAGCATGCCCCTATATACGCCTGATTTTTTATCTATAGTTATTTTTTACCTTTTTACTTTCTTTATTCCGGATTTCGGAATTATATGAGCTAACGTGACCCTGCTAAGATAATTTCAACTGCTTTAGCGGCATCTTCCAATGCCTCAGAAGGCGATTTTTGAGAAAGTAATGCTAAACGAATTTGTGCAATCACTTCTTCATCTATTTTATTCCAATTTCTAATTTTGGGCAAGTTCACCGATGTATCAAGGATTTCTTTCATTCTTTTCATCAATGGGTCATTGATGGTTTTTTCGACGAGCTCGGTGTAAACCGGAAAAACACTGTATTTGTCTAACTCACCTTGTTCATCTTCAGAAGTGATGAATTTTAAGAAGTCAGCACAAATAGCCTTTTTCGCTTCATTTTCTTGCTTGAAAATTGCATAACCTGATACTAGCACAAATCCTGATGGATTACTCTCACCTTTTGGATAGTTAACCAAATCAAATTCAAAACCATTACCTGAGTCGTATCTGTCTCTCAGAACTTTTATTGCCCAAGGACCAGCTGGATATACTGCTATTTTCTGCTTTTCGCAAAAATCGTCCCATACCTTGGTTTCTTCAAGTGTTCCATACTCCTCAGTAGGAACTAATTTATACTTTGCCTCAAGATTTACCAATTTTGTAAGAGCTGAAACTCCTTCCGGAGTATTTAGCATAAAGTTATTCTGTTCATCGAAAATTTTTGCCCCATCCATTGTTAGAAACGCCCATATCTGATAACTTGCAGGGGATAAAAATAGATTGAAGCCGTAGTAATCTATTTTTCCATCTACATTTTTATCGTAAGTCACCTTTTGCAAAGCTTGAACAAATTCATCATAGCTCCACGAACCATTTTGGGGTAAAGTTGCATTCCTCGCATTAAATATATCCTTGTTTAGAAATAGTCCATATGTGGTCATAAACCAAGGAAACCCATAAATCTGGCCTTGATATGTAACAGCTTCTATGGCTCTGGGCTCGTATTTCTTGAGATCATCAGGTTTAAAAAACTCATCAACGGGCTCTAAATACCCTTCCAAAATAAAATCATTTTGGGAAACTAGTGGAGCAATATCCGGATAAGTGCCCGCTGCGGCGGCTGCCCGGAGTTCTATTAATCCATATCCCCATTTTAAGGGTCTAAGATGTATAAAAACCCCGGGGTGTGCTTTCTCAAATTCCTTTATTTTCTTCTCGATCCAGACAAATCGGTTACCACTTTTATCAGGCCAACGAGGAAAATCCCAAAGGGTTATTATCCCTTGCCACACATCCTCGGGATCACTTTCCGCATTTTTTTCTACACTGCAACCTGACGGGATTAATCCAGTAATTACCATCGTCATTAAGAATATGTAGCAAAAAAATAGGACAAAGGGCCTGCGGTGCATTTATATCTCCTCCTCCAGACCTTTTATCCTATTTATATTAACGTTTTCTATACTTTATTCAAATTATCTTTAACATTTATCTGTCAACAGTTTTGATAAATTTCTCACAGTGTTTTTGAATTGTTTTGGTCTGGTCTGGTGACATGTAAAGCCCCTCCCGAAATTTCGACTTCCCTGCCCTTAGACTTTAAAAAATCTACCACTTTTTCCATCGAAGTATTTAATATGTTTTCTTCGGAAATTCCTGAATCGTTAATAATTTCCTGAGCTTCGATGAAATTACCAACATCGAAACAAATGTGAGCATCACTCCCTAAAGAAATTTTAGCCCCTATAGATGCTGCCTTTTTTGCAATTAGAACACAGTTTTCTCTGCTGCCTCTTCGACTGACAGTAAATGAGCTATTATTAATTTCTATATGCACATTATATTTATGTGCTGCCTTGACAAACCTGTCAATATCTAAAGGAAATTCAGGATTTCCCGGATGCACTATAATATCTACATAAGGGTTTTTCATGGTTTCTATAACTGCTCTGGTATTCTCTTCCACACTTTTCCCCGGAAAGCAACCGCCATGAAGCCCAGCAAGCACTATATCAAGTTTTTTTAAATAACGCTCAGGAAGATCCAGTGTTCCTTTATCATCAAGTATATTTGCTTCGATTCCTCTAAGTATATATACTCCCTCGATTTTTCGGGGTATAACTGTCATATTTCCAAAATAGTAGCAATTGGCGGCCTCTCCCATAGCAGGACCATGATCGGTAATGGCGATCATTTTAAGATGTTTTTTAGCAGCCTCCCGAGCATTTTCGACGATTGTGCTATACGCATGCCCACTGGCTACAGTATGACAGTGAGTATCTACTTCCAGTTTCAATTTTACCACCTCATAATGTAACTTTAATCCCTCATTCGATCTTTTAATTTATCAATAAAATCTATTTCTATAGGGTCTTTATGGTTAAGTATTGCAAGATATGCACTCATGTAATCCCCGAACATTATATGATAAACCATATGTTCCAAAGCTGAAGTGCCTTTTGGACACAGCTCTGTTATGCCACTGACTTCATCTTTTAAAATATCCATAGTAATATCAATACGTTTTTTTATACGGTCGCTCTCATGAGGAGATCTGAGAATAACGATTTCAAGAGCTTTCAATATTTCTCTGTCACCTTCAAAGCCCATTATTTCATTGTGATTTAGTTCAGGAAAGGAATTAAAAAAAGCGGGATGTTTGGAGTTTTCATTGAGTTGTCCTTTCCACCTAACTGCTATAACATCAGTAAGGCTCGATGACCCGTAGATGATAGGAATCTTTCCATAGATTTTTCTGGCCAGAGTTTTTGTAGGGTTTTCTTTTTCTGGTACCTTGGGACAGAATTTATCTCTAGTTTGTCTTAGTAGATTAAGAGCGTTTTCGACATCAAATTGTTTTCTAAATCCTATACCCTGTTCTTGAAAAACTACATATATTGGAAAGAGTGAAAAACCAAGAGCTGCACGTGGTGGTAACCCCCCGGGGATAGTGATAACCGGGGTTTCGTCTGCCATGGCCTTTTCTTTTAGCTTGCCACCGGTAGTAATAACCAATACTTTGGCTTTTTTACTTTTTGCATCTTCATAAGCAGCCAAGGTTTCTTCTGTATTGCCGGAATAGCTTGAAGCGATGACAAGAGTCTTTTCATCAACAAAAGCCGGTAAGGTGTAATTTCTATTGACAATAATCGGAATCTGTGCCCGATCAGCTGTAATCATACGGATTAAATCTGCCCCGATAGCAGAGCCACCCAATCCAGCTGCAACCACATTTAAAATATTATGATATCTGAGACCTCGAATAGATTCTTTAGCAATTTTTATTGCCTCTTGACAATGATCCGGAAATTTGTATATAAGGTCAAACATTCCACCTTTGTCCAATTTCTTTATTTGATCCAAGTTATCTAACATTCAAAATACCTCCCAATTCACTTACTTTTATTTATTTTTTCAAAAAGTCTTTTGCTGAACTCTGCTGCAGCGTTGTAACCGAGTACTTTCAGCCGATAATCCATGGCTGCCACCTCCAAGATCGCTGCAAGGTTTCTTCCCGGTCTAATTGGTATGGTTTTTTTTTGGATGTATGAGTCAAGTATCTTGATACTCTCTTCTTCCAGACCTAATCTGTCACCTTCTTTATAATTTTCCCATTCTACGAGTTCTATAACCATTTCAATTTTTATATCATTTCGTATACTTCCGGCACCAAAAATAGTTTTTACATCGATAACCCCCAAGCCACGAACCTCTAAAAAGTGCCGAATAATTTCAGGAGCTGTTCCGACCAATATATTTTTAGCTACTTGTTTTATCTCAACCGCATCATCGGCTACCAAGCGATGACCTCGCTTTATAAGTTCCACAGCAGTTTCGCTCTTTCCTATACCACTTTCACCTATGATCAACATACCTATACCATATATATCAACTAAAACACCATGGATTGTGGTGTTTGGTGCCAACTTCCTTTCGAGAAAGTTTGTTAATCTACTCATGAACTGTGTAGTTGCCGCAGAAGACACCAATATTGATTTCCTATTCTCCCTGGCAATCAAAATTAGTTCATTTGGTGATGGAAGATCACGGGTGATTATAACACATGGTATATCATAGGATAAAAGCTTTTCAAGACGAGCTTTTCTGATACTGGGAGAAAGACCTTTTAAAAAAGAAATTTCAGTTTTTCCTAATATCTGTATTCTGTCATAGGCAAAATAGTCAAAATAGCCAGCTATCTCAAGTGACGGACGATTCAAATCAGGTACCGTAATATCAGGCATCTCGTCGCCTATGTCAACAACTGCTTTTAAATTCAACTTCTGAATTATGTCTCTAAGATTTATCTTTTGCATTTTATACTCCATTCCTGCCCTATTGGAATTAAATCACGCCGTCTCAGTTTCATTAGATCTCATTTCAGCGTAATTGGGTAAATAAGCACTGCGTTCAAGAAACTTATCCCAGGGAGTCCAGGAAGAATCTGTATTAGTATGTTTTTTGAGAAGACCAGAAAATTGATTTAGTCTAGCACTTAAAAGATCGGAATGAAATAAGCTAAAAGCCTCCATAGTCTTTGGGACTTCAGGGCTACCCCATTCTCGTTCACCATGGTGTGAAATTATCATATGACCAATAGCTAATTGAAGTTCTTGGGGGAAATCCGACATTTCTCGAATTTTTTCGTCTACCATTTCTTTTCCCAACACTAAATGACCTACAAGTTTTCCTATATCGGTCATCTCAAAAGATACGCTTGAAAAATCATATTCTCTAATCTTGCCTATATCGTGAAGTAATGCCCCTGTTATCAAAAGGTCTCGATTTAAGACATCTTTATAGTTTGAGGCAATATGTTCACAAACTTGGGCAACTTCAAGACTATGTTCAAGGAGACCACCTATATAAGCATGATGTACTTTCTGCGCTGCAGGGCTATTTATAAAAGCTCGGTATATGTTTTTATCACCGAACATCAATAATAATAATTTTTTAAGATGTATGTTTTTTACTGATTGTATCAAATCCTTAAGCCTTCCCGTCATCTCAGTCCGATCTCTCGGAGTACATGGCTGAAAAAGGGCAAAATCCACACTGCCATCGTATTTTTCAATCTGAACTATATTTATCTGTAAGCCGTTAAACTCCGAGACACTACCCTCAACTGTCACAACATCCCCTTCGTTAAAAAGCCTAGCTTTATCCTTAGCTCCGTCCCATACTCTCCCTTCAATGCTTCCAGTGGAATCTGCCAAAAGTAATTTTAGGAACTGTCCAGGGGCTTTTGAACTAGATGGAGAGTAATTAGCTAAGTTCTTCTTTACCACACCGAATAGCGTTTTTACTTTATCCCCCACCCTTAAATCCTTGATAAATTGTTTTTCCATCATAACCTCCAAAGCTCTGTTAAAAATTGGTTCATAATTGATTATAGCACATCTTCATATGTTTCGGAAGAAGGATGACAGGGCAGAAATTTGGAAGGAAAGTTGCAAGGAGACGTTTTTTTATTGTCGAAAAAATTTAAGTATGGTATTATTTATATGCGTTTTGTTTCTATTTTAACCAAAGATAGAATTAGAGGCAAGAGAATTACACATGTCTTTTTAGGTAATTTAGATTGGAGAAAATATAATGAAAAATGACCTTTTAAAAAACAAAAAAGCCCTTTTAACTCTTTGTCTGGCTTTTCTTGCTTTAGCTTTCATCTCTGCTTGTTCTATTGGGATTGATGTATTGGATTCAGACGACAATTCCGGTTTTCTTAAAGTACATTTTATTGATACAGGTCAATCTGACAGTATTTTTATTAAATCTCCAACCGGAAAAACAATGCTTATTGACGCAGGCAATAATGATGATGAGGATACTATTATTTCTTACATAAAAAAACAGGGTGTAAGTAAACTTGATTTTTTAGTAGGGACTCACCCTCACGAAGATCACCTTGGGGCAATGGATGATGTAATTGATTTTTTTGATATAGGGGAAATCCTTATGCCAAATGTCACTAGCAATACAAAAACATTTAAAGATGTTCTTTTAGCTGTAAAGAATAAAGGCTTGAAAATAACTCCGGTCAGAGGAGGTATGACTGTTCCTTTCGACAATGATATTAAAATACATATTTTTGCACCAAATAATAGCAGTTATGAAAGTATGAATAATTATAGTATTGTTATAAAACTCACTTACGGAAATACCTCATTTCTTTTTACCGGTGATGCAGAAAAAATTTCAGAAGATGAAATGCTCCACAACAGTAATTATAACCTTCAGGCTGATGTGCTAAAGGTCGCTCATCACGGCAGCAGCACCAGCACAACAGTAGAGTTTTTGTCGGCAGTATCACCTAAATATGCCGTTATATGCGTTGGGCAGGATAATCCCTACGGCCACCCACATAAAGAAACCATTGACAACCTTCTTCAATACGGTGTAGAAGTTTATACCACTGCTGATAACGGAAATATAATGATAACCAGTGACGGCGAAGATATTGAAATAAAAAAAGTGCGATAAAGGAGTGGTCTAATGTACGGTGTAGTTGACCGGTTTGAAGGTGAGTATGCTGTCTTGCAAACCGATGACGGTGAAATGCTCAATATAAGAAAGAATCTCCTTCCTGTGGATATCCATGAAGGAGATGTGGTAGACCTTAACCATATGACCATTGATAAAAAAGAAACTTTTAGTAGGAAAAATGATATCAGAAAATTGGCCGAAGAGTTATTTAAGTAAAAAACGGCATCTACCTTCAATTGGATAAACGCCGCTTCACAATTGGCAGTAATTATTTATATAATATTTTCTATCTATTAGTCTAGGTAATTTAGTATGTCTTGGGCTTTTTCACAGCTTCCCACCTGCCAATGTATACAGTTTTTACAGGATTCATAATGCATAATATAATCGGCAGGGTGCCTGAAAGTGCTACCTTTTTTATAGTCTTTACACATCTTTGCTATAACTATTGTTTGCTCCGGACTCACTTTTATCCCCTCCGTCTCATTTTTGACACTATTATTATAGCACATTGAAATGATTTATGCTATACTTTTGGAGGTTAAATCATTTCATATTACTTTTTAACATTTGTCATAAGACTGCGAGAGTAGTG
>JAQWCA010000075.1 GCA_028706065.1 Tepidanaerobacteraceae bacterium | reverse complement strand
GTGAACCCCCGGCATCAGCTAAAGCGACTATTGAAGTAGTGTTTCAATCCCCACCCCCGCATGGGGGTGAACTACCATATATCCTTCTGCGCTCTTTCCATATGTATGTTTCAATCCCCACCCCCGCATGGGGGTGAACCGTACCATGGACAAACCCCACAATATAAGGGCTAAATCGATGGTTTTCGCACACTTCAATTAAAACGTCCCAACTAACCTCGCATCTTGGATCAAAAATGCCATTTGGTACTGATATAGCGTCATCGCGTAACTCCGTGGGTATTAATGTTTATTGACGGTCCGCGATAATAGCTTATAGTATCAAAGGTTCTTCCTGAGTGTAAGCAGGTTTTACGCCAAAATGCTCTACCCTTCTTTTCCAATTCTTCCCTAAATAATAAAATCGCAAAGAATCTTTCTCTGATTCAATAATATTAAGCAGTTTGTTTTTTAGCATAACGAATTGAGCAGGATCAACCAAACATTCAAAAACTGAGTTTTGAACTCTTTGGCCGTAGTCTTCGCATGTTTTTGCCACGTGTCGCAGTCTTTTAGCTCCCTCCGCATCGGTAATATTAACATCATAGGTAACTAACACAAGCATCGCTTATCACTCCTATTTCCAATGAAAAGGCGGGTAGAAATCCAAATCACCTCTCAAGTATCGTGCCAGTAATTGTGCTTGTATGTACGGTATCAACCCTATAGGCATCTTTTCTTCCAGAAACGGATGTGTGATTTCCTCTCTTTTCCGTTTCTGCCAGGCAGCAATTACTGTTTTGCGAGTGTCTTCAGTCATTCTCACATGCGTTGGAGTTATCTCAAAATCATCCCCTTGCACTTGTTTTAAATTTATTAATGATATAACTATTCGGTCGCATAGTGGGGCTCTGAGCTCTTCCATTAGGTCCAAGGCCAAGCTGGGTCGCCCAGGCCGCATAGCATGAAGAAAACCAACTGCTGGGTCTAGCCCTACTCCCTCCAATGCTGACCGTACGTCATTGGTCAGCAACATATATAAAAAAGACAAGAGAGCATTTACTCTGTCCATAGGTGGTCTTCTACTTCTCTTTTTAAAGGTAAAATCTTCTTTGTTTACCTTAACCATGTGGTCAAATACGGAAAAATATCGGTTAGCTACTATTCCCTCTATTCCGCGTACCTGGTCGTGCGTCTCAGAAGTAGTTAAATGTGAGGATAAATAAGTTATTTCTTGTGCTGCTTTTCTTAACTTGTTTCCAATTTCATGGTCGTTGCTGTCCCGTGCACTTCTTAATAATACATTCTTACCATTAGCAATCTTAGTAGCAACAAAGTTTTTTGCTAACAATAAAGCCTGTTCTGTATGGTTAGCGGAATATTGTTTTGTTCTAAGCAGAACATTGCCCCTAACTGGCCCCTCTATACGTCCATAAAACCGGCCCTGATCACTATAAAATGCAAGCCCAATCCCTTTTTCACCACAAAAAGAAATAAGGGGAGTTGATACAGTTGTATTTCCAAAACAGAGAATAGATTCCAAAGTATGCACAGGAACCCTCACTTTTTCAACTCCACCCACATGAACGCAGATTGTTTCACCTTGCTTAGATAAATATGAATTTTCTGTTAAAACATATAAGGTATTAAGTAGTCGTTTCATAATTCTTCCCCACTTTCAATATCATCCCAAATAGATTTAATATACCTGGCTGCTGAGGTCTTCACCTTACGTTTTTTTGCTGCGCGGCCTTGCGGGGAAGACAGAGGAAAGCAATCATCTCCCAAAGAGCATTCCCGGCATTTGCTACTGACTGTTACGGGAGGTATGTTACCAGTAGCCAACATTTCACGTAAAGCCCTCGCTCCCTGTTCAACAAGTTGCCTTAATTTCGATGCCACCTGTACTTCTTTGCGGCGCCGATCCCCTGCATAATAGATATAACCTCTATGGATAGTTATTCCTAGCATTTCCTCCAAGCAGATGGCTTGACCACTTAATTGGACCTCATACTCCAGTTCGTCTCTTACCCTGCCGTGCTTGTATTCAACTGGTACTACCTCCCACCTTCCTTTCAAGTTTTCTATTTTGTACCCATCTTGGTCAGCAAAAAATTCAACACTGTCGGCTACTCCAAATAGACCCAATTCCAGTGACCGAACAGGGAGACTGGTTAAACGAATCAAATCAGAGCGTTTTTCTTGCCTTGCCTTATCAACACGTTGATGAATAATAGTTCCTGACATGGTGTGAATATTATCGCTCCACAGCCTTTCAATTAATAGCAGTGCAGCCCGTCGGGGGCAGTAATAATACTGGGATAAATAGGATAAAGGAAGCAGATTGTCTTCAGTATATTTCAATTAAATCCCCCCATTCCAAGCATATTGCACAGTAGAAATATTACTTTGTTACAAACACCGCTTAACTTTTATGCCTCAACCCATTTCAAATTATCAGGTACTTCTCCCCAAGTGATCTGCACTCCTTCCGGTGAAGGAAGAGCAAAACCAATCTCTACTCCTTTTGGTACCTGTTTAAAACTGACTTGGAGAGTGTAATCGCGATAATCTCTAGGAACTTCAATATTTGCTTTTTTCTTTACTTGTATCAGATCAAAAAGCTGATGGGCAGGAGCACAGCCAAGCTTGGCCTGGTTTATTCTTTGCTGCTCATCAGAATCAGTACCAGTATGTTTGAAGATTATCACCGGTGCTACTGTGGACATCTGCCCTTTACTGGCAGAGCGATCGTGTTCATACATGTTGAGTAATGCTTCCCAGAACAGTTTTAAATCCTTATCACCAAAGCCAGTTCCTTCGGCCAGATGGGCACTGATAAATCCTTTGCCCTCGTACAATCCATAAGGGATTAGCTGTTTCCGTCCCATGGTCCGAAGTTCATCTTCCGGTTGCTTTTCTTCCCATGCAGCATACTCTTTATAAGAGGCCACTCCTTTTTTACCTAATGGCTCTGTTACTGCCATCCGGGTTATTGAAATATCCATTGGCAATATTGGATCGCGGGAGCGTAAAAAGGTCAGTTGCACTGGACCCCGAACTTGTCCGGCATTGGGACCGGTAGAAAGGACGGCCCCGAAAGTACGAACATCGTAGAAATTTTTGCAAAGCCATTTCTGGGATTGGTCTACCTTATCCTTTGTTTTTTTCATTTCGGTATTACCTGTCTCTTCGTGGGCTTTAGCAATAAACTTATTGATGTTGGTAGACTGTTGGATAATAATTCCGTAGGGTTCTTTATTGCCCTTGGCAAATTGAATGTAGTTACGAATCCTACGCTTTATTGCTACATCGCTGATTAATCCTCTCATGTCTTGGGGATCTATTCTGGGGGAATTACCCATATCCGGATCGCCATTGGGGTTTCCATTCTTGCACTCCACAAAATACATAAATTCATACCTATTATTTATAGTCATTATTGGCCCTCCTCATTTTTATTTTCTGTTTCAGCTTCCTTATTACCCTTTTTCCCAGCACCAGCATATATGGCTGCACGCTGTTGGTAATAACCTAAAGCAAAAAGAGATTGCTCTTCCAAGGTAAGGGTAGCTGGAAAACTATCTGCCGACTGAACCATAATCTGTCCGATTAAACCTTCGTACCAGTTAGCCAAGCCCCTGTCAAGCTTATTAAGATGATACTGGGATCCCCGTACAAGACGGCCCAATACCAGGGCTGGGGTGGTGCTAGCAGCAGCATAGTATCTTTGCACTACGCCCGCTCCTACATCCCCCAAAGCTCTGTTCTGCAATGCTGCCAAAACTGCCATCAGACGACCAGCATGGTAAGCTGGTGATGGGTGATTAGGATTAAGGTCAGGTTTCATTTCTTTACCTCCTCCATCGGTATTTTTTCTAACGAGCCAAGCCTTCAGTAAAGCACAGGCAATCCGATCAAGATTATCCAGAGTATCATCATCATTGTTATAAAGCCTGGACCTGATATAGTCCAAGGATTTGTACGCTACTGTATCAGGCAAGGGCACCTTATAGATAATGCTGCGCCATAGTCTGGGCATTAATGGCGGTAGTTCATCACTAATTCTTTTGAATATTTTGCTATCGTTTTTTCGGTAGGAGACAAGCCTTGTCAGAGCGGCTGAAAGTTTAAAATCCTTGGTTCTTCCCTTTCCGTTAGGCGAAACTAATGTCAAATCATTAAACCATTGTTTAAGATTACAAGCCAGCTCCACATATTCTCCCTCCAGCCAATCCCTAACCATTATTCGTCCACCGGCTCCGGAGATTTGAAGTATATAATAACGGTTATTGAGCAAATCAGGGCGCTTGCCTTCCCTAACAGAGTTTAATAATGCTTCCACCTTGGCCAGCGCACCGGCTTCCTCGGCGGCAGGGTTATCAAAGTCTTCTAAACCAAACAGGTCATCCTCTTCAGATACTGGTTCCTTATACCAGCTTAAAAACATGGTACCTGCCAAAGGAGCCGGTGCTTTATCTATTAAATGTTGCATTGCATTTCTGTATACAGCTATTGCTGCCTCTGAACAGGCAGCATTTTGCGACTGCTTTAGGCCAAATGAAGTAAAGGAATCTTTATCAAACCCAATTAATGTTGAACCAAATGATTGGCCTCCAACCCGAGTCAATCCACTAATTTTGCTATGGGTAGCCTGGGGCACTGTTTGTTCGCCGCTTAGCAGGCAAATCATCTTGATATCTGTTTCGTCGGCTGGTTTAATGGATTGTCTGAATTTATTCCACCAACCATGCCATGAGGTCAGTGCAACCGGATATGAGTCTCCTACGCGAAAAGTCACTGTATCGTTCTTTTTTCCTTTTTTTGCTTGGAATTTGGCATGAATTTCATCAAGATTTTTTCCGTTTTGTAGTGTACTTGCGATTATTCCTATCAGTGGTTCTATACTTCCTGCCTCTTGTAACAGTCCAATAAAGAAATCATGCTTTTTCTTTTCCATTTCGGTTGGTTCATAGGCTAAAGCAACTCCCGCCGTATCAATAAGAAAATGGCTGCGTGCTACACGACCGGCTATGATTTCTCCATGGCCCAGGTCAGGGGCCAAATGAAACTCCCTATTATCCTCAACAAGGTCAATAAATTTTCCTTCCTCAGTGAGGACAATAACCCACTTAGCTGTTTTAGGTTTGAAGCCGGGTAAGACGGTAACATTGTATTTAGTTGCGTAATTTGCTAGCTGATGAAGCACTTATTTCACCTCCTCACAATGGTTTTTTTACCTGGGGGCTGTCCCAAGATGGAACATGAAGAATTCCATTTTCCAGTTTTGCCTTGAAAAGGCTGATAAAGGGTTTGGCGTTTCCAGTGGTGATACTGTCCAGATCGAATACATCATAAAGCATCCATCCAAGGTCAATACTATTACTAATTGGTTCTCCTTCTTCTTTAATTGGAGAAAAATACGCAACAAATTCACGGCAGCCAAGATATGGCTGGTAGAAACATTTTCCACTCTGAAGCCGTCTTTCCGCCTGACTTACCAGCGCATTATATCTGCTTTCCATCCCGGAACGCGGTTGAATATGAGCATATATACGATAACGGGTATTCTTTAACGCTATAGTTTGCCGTTGCGTACGGCCTTTAGCATCGGTGCTATACATTTCCTTAGTGGCATCAACGATAATCGGTTCTAACTCACCTCCATTTCGGGAAACAGAGCGGATTGCTCTATCACTTATTTTGTCCTTCACCTCATTTCGTCTTAAGGCAATGAACTGAATTGGGTTTAGTACTTCAATTTTGCTAATCCGCCAGGAAAACTCTATGGGTTTAACATATATGGCATCCAATACGCCTCTGGCGGCAGATGGAGTCATTACCGGGTAGCTGAACCTTTCCACCTTTGTTTCCGGTCGGCTAAAGCAGGCCAAATCGCCCCATATCTCCACTACAAATTCCTTCATGTTTCTCCTCCTTTCGTTCAGATTGTAATTGAATATAATTCCATCATATTGGGTTTAAGCCAATAGAATTCGAGTACAGGTCGGGATTTAACAACAGATACCATCCGGTACTCTCTTTTCGGCCTTTTAATACCGGTTCTAGATAATCAAAAAGATAATGCTTGTTATTTACCCTATATCCTACGCTAATTGGGCGGGCTTTTTTGATCCAAGTCCTGTTGAAATCTCCCTTCCTGGCCAGTTGGCACAGTTCATAATAGGAAGCAATTTCTTCAGAATAAGGAACTAAAATATTTATGGAACTATCTTTAATCCAGCGATATTCTTGGGCTACTTTCAAAAAATCATATTGCTGGAATATTTGGGTTAGCTTATCTTTATCAAAGTGATGCAAATTATTCAAAAAATATCGATGGTAGTATTCTTTGATTACATCTGGGTCCTCTAGGTCCAGGTTCTCCTTATGTTCTAGCATCACCAACACCTCAGCGGCTCCCTTTTCATAAGCTGCATCAGGGAATTTTTCGTCCTCCATAGGAGGGCGAAATACTA
This sequence comes from Tepidanaerobacteraceae bacterium, assembly GCA_028706065.1. Taxonomy (GTDB): domain Bacteria; phylum Bacillota; class Thermosediminibacteria; order Thermosediminibacterales; family Tepidanaerobacteraceae; genus JAQWCA01. Next base: position 1,949 of record JAQWCA010000075.1, on the reverse strand, counting down.
CTACCTTACCAAAAGGTAATAATCCTTGCCGATTACAGCGGCCTGCCGCTTGAATAATAGCTTCAAGTGGACCCAGTGCCCTCCAAACCGTTGGAAAATCTAAATCTACCCCTGCTTCGACACATTGAGTGGAAATTAGATGACAGTTCATCCCTGAATCGTATTCTTCTCGGGAGATAAGTTCCTTTATCTTTTCTATTACTGCCAACCGGTGGGCCGGGCTCATATCGGTGGATAGAAAGTACAATCCTTTATCTGTACCAAGTTCTTCTTTTATTTGTTGATAAAGGACCCTAGCCTGCTTTTTAGTATTAACGATAGCTAATACTTGGGATTCTTTAGCTATTTCCCTAGCTATCACTTCCCAGGGCAAATGTTCTTTCCATTTAATCTGGACATCTCTGGTTCTATCGAATAACTTCAGTTCTTCTGATATCAACTCTGATGGCTGCCAACCGCTGCTCACATGTTTATTTATGCGATCATCGAATGCTTCGAAGGCAGGCTGGGTAGCTGTAGAAAAGACTGCGGAACAGCGATAGCGTTCTACCAAATAGCTTATGGCTGCCAGTGTATAAATGGCGAGATGTGGAGGCATTGATTGTGCCTCGTCAAAAAGGATAATAGAATTGGCAACATTATGAAGACGACGACAGGAGCTAGACCTATTAGCGAATAACCCTTCAAAAAATCGAATAGTAGTGGTCACTATAATTGGTGCATCCCAGTTTTCCGCAAAAAGTCTCTGCTCTTCTGGCAGCTCGACCAGACTGTGGTCTTCCAGTATCAAATTGTCTCCACAACTTTTAAAAACTTCTCGATAGACCAGAGCGTTTTGTTCAATAATATTCAAATAAGGCATAACAAAGATAATTCGTCTAAGTTGATGCCGGATCGAATGTTTTAGAGCGAACGCCAGCATTGACAAGGTTTTACCTGACCCGGTAGGTGCAGTTAGGGTGTAGGCCCCTTTGGGTACCTTACCACTTTCCAAACAAGCATTAAATAAGTCGTTTCGCAGAGAGTTTAATTCGTTATTGGCACTGGATTTCTCCCTTAACCGGGCCATGTATTCCAGCAGGATGGTAAGAAGTTTTTCTGGTTCAAGTACTGCTCCGGCAGGTCGATATTTATAACCCCCCTTTTCTTTGCTGGCAAAGTGTGCTTCTGTGGCCAAAAAGTCCGCATCCACCAGGGCAGAATACAGCATCCTGACGTAAAGCATAGCAGCTACCGAACGATTTTTATTGTATTCCAATAAATAGTCACTCTTAATCTGTGGCGGTATTTTTAAATTATCCTTTTGAAAATTATCTAACAATGTTTCTATATCTCTAGAAGAGTAAGTTTTATTTTGAAGGGATACTGGTTCTTTCATAATTAGTGTTTCCTTCAGATCCTTAGGTAAACCTATTTGTAAACCATCATGGTGACCTTGTGCCGCCAATGCTGCTGCCACCCCTTCTTTTTTGTACTGTCTTAAAAGAGCATTGGCTCCGGGGGTAGCGTGATCTACTTGCTGGGCTTTTCCCTCAAGTACCATCTTAAAGCAATCTGTATATTTTCCTAAATCGTGGAGAAGCCCTGTAGCGTATCCCTCTTTTTCTCGATCCCAGACCGAAGCAAATTGTGCAGCCAGATTTGCCGTTTCCCTCAAATGGGCTCCTACTGGTTCTTCAAAACCCCCTTTGTTTTTTGTGTGGGCATGGTACATATTTTGATCTCTCCTTATTATCAATGTAAACCGATAAAGATATAATTGTCTCCCATCGTTAAATATAGACTGTTTGTTAGGTTTTATATCTCGCAGGACAGACTTTTCAAGACGTTTACCTCACATTTTTTCACATAGTCCACTACCAATTATACATCTCCACCACCGACAAACAAGGTCGGGAACATATATTCTCTATCATCCCGTATATATGTTCAACATCCCCTCCGCTTCC
>JAQWCA010000074.1 GCA_028706065.1 Tepidanaerobacteraceae bacterium | reverse complement strand
CTTCAAATGCAATCATTGCTCCGGGTAATTTCATTTGTTTTTTTGCTAATTCGTAATGTGGGAAGCTCTTTAATCCTGGATATTGAATGCTTTCTACTGCAGAATGCTTTTCTAGAAATTCTGCAACTTTTTGTGCGTTCATACAATGTTTTTCCATTCTTATATCCAATGTTTTCATACCTCTGCCTATTAAAAACGCATCAAAAGGACTTATGCATGCACCAGTCATTTGACCTACTCCTACAAATTTAACCTCCTGTATGAAATCTTTTTTACCGGCTATAAAACCTGCAATAACATCCCCATGACCATTTAAATATTTAGTAGCTGAGTGCACTACTACATCTGCACCTAAATCAATAGGCCTTTGCACATAAGGAGTACAGTATGTGTTATCAATAATTACCTTACAATCCTTGCTTTCATGAGCAATACTTGATACAGCTTTAATATCTGTTATTTCCATACTGGGATTAGCCGGTGATTCCAAGTAAACAACTTTTGTATTTCTCTTCATAGCGGCTATAATATTTTTTGGGTCTTTAGTATCTACAAAGCTTACTTCAATACCAAATTTAGTAAGCCAATGACGTAAAAATGCAAATGTACATCCATATAATGTTTTAGAAGCGATAACATGATCTCCTGCGCTTAACATCGACCAAAATGTTGAAGTTATGGCACCCATACCAGAAGCTGTTGCTACAGCAGCTTCTGCATTTTCTAAATTTGCCAGTTTTTCTTCAATAACTGAAACAGTAGGATTTCCTCCTCTTGTATAAATATAGCCATCTTCTTCTCCTGCAAACCTTCTCCCACCCTGTTCCGCTGAATCAAATGCAAAAGTAGAGGTTTGATAAATAGGTGTTGCTAGTGCTCCATACTGATTTTTTTCATACCCAGCATGTATTGCTCTCGTGCTAAATTCTAATTCCTTAATTTTTTCTTTATCCATTTACACTCTCCTCACTAAAATATTTATTATTGATTAATCAGCATATCTGCTGTCTCATTATCTGTAATTAGAACATCCAGATACCCACCCTTTAACGCTCCTAAAATAGCCTCATGTTTCTTTTCACCACCGGCAATTCCTATCACTAATGCATCATTTTTTTTCTTTAGTATGTTATATCCGATAATCCTATCATCATATTCATGTTCTACGATTTTCCCTTCTTTGTCATACCACCTAAAACCCATATCCCCTACACAGCCTTTGCTACGCAAATGTTCCTTATATTGTTTATTAAAAGAGCTTTCCTTGTACCATGTAGTATCCTCTTTTAATTCACCTATACCGGCAATAATATAATCACATTTTTCCATTTTCTCAAATGTTCTTTTTAAGCTATAATCTGACATTATTGCCTCTTTTGTTTCTTTACTTTCTACAATTACCGGAGCATAAAGTATAAATGATTCTCCTCCTAATTTTTTCGCAATTGTTCTTGTTATATCATCGGGTTCCAAGTCACTAAAAGCTATGTTCATTCCTCCAACTAACTGAACTACCGATACATTTAAATTTATATCGGGTTTTAATTTTTTAGCCACTTCAGATAAGGCCCTTCCAAAGGTTACACCTAAAATATCATCTTCTTTAATTACATCATTTAAATATTCAGCCCCTGCTAATCCGAGCTCAGGGATAAGGTTTTTTTCATCTATAGTAGAAACAACAACACATTGATTAAGATTAAATTTCTCTTCCAATTTGCTTTCAAGTTCAAAATTATATTTGCCGGAATCAACTATGGTTATCTGAACTATATTCTCTTGAACAGCTTTTTTTAAGATTCTATTAACTCTTTGCCTAGACATGGACATTTTTTTTGCTATATCAGATTGAGTTAATCCTTTTTTATAATAGTAATAAGCTATTTTTACTATTTCTTTATTTTTATATGAAGCTATTTCAATCCCCTTCTCCTGTTACATTTGCTCACTAACTGGTATTTTGTAACATTTATAATTATATTTTAGCATATAAGTATCATATAAGCAATATTTATTATAAATAAATAAAAAACAAAGGGACCTGATATGTACCCATGGCACATATCAGGTCCTCGATTTTTAGCTAAGCGCATTCAATTTCTTACAAAAACTCTCCTCATCGAAGGGCCGGTTTTGCTTCATTATATAAAACATTTCTTCGATCAACACTGCTGCAATCATTTCCTTAGCCCGCTTTTGAGGGTAGCCAGTTTTTACGAGACGTTCAAAGGTTTGCTTTGTACATGGAGGATTGTTATCTCTTAATTGATTGTCTATTACTTGTAATAAGCTTTCGCGTAAATATTTATTTGACATTTAGATCATCCCCTTGTACTAAATTTCCATGATGATCGGTAATATCATAGGCTTTCTTTCTGTTTTCTGATAAACATATTGCCTTAAAGCATCTTTAATCGCATTTTTCTTAGCTGACCAGTTTTTACCATTGCAGTTTATAAGAGCATCCTTTGCTCTTATTCTTACTTCCTGCAAAAATTCTTCCGACTCTCGAACATATACAAATCCTCTTGATATAACATCAGGCCCTGTAATGATGTTACCGGTTTCCTTTTGTATAGTGACAACAACAATAATAAGACCATCTTCAGAAAGATGTTTTCTGTCTCTTAATACAATATTACCTACATCTCCAACACCTAAGCCATCCACAAGAACTTTTCCTGCTTGAACATTTCCATTAATGCGTGCTTCACCGGAATTTATTTCCAGCACCTGGCCGATTTCCATTATTAAAATATTCTCCTCAGACATACCTAGCCCCCGGGCTAAATTTGCATGCTGCTTCAAATGTCTGTATTCACCGTGAACAGGCATAAAGTATTTGGGTTTAACCAGCCGGTGCATCAACTTAAGTTCTTCTTGGCAAGCATGGCCTGACACATGTATGTCGGCCAGTGCTTCGTATATAACGTCGGCACCTTTTTTGAAAAGCTCGTCTATTACTCCTGAGACGGATTTCTCATTTCCAGGTACAGGTGTAGCAGATATTACCACAAGATCGCCACTGGATATCTCCACTTGTCTATGCTCTCCTAAAGCCATTCTCGAAAGTGCAGACAGAGGCTCTCCTTGACTGCCCGTTGAAATGATTACAAGTTTCTCAGGGCTATAATTTTTAATTTGCTTTATATCAATAAGTATTCCTTCCGGTATTGTTAGATATCCCAATTCCATTGCCTTATTACTGACATTTATCATACTTCTGCCACATATGGCAACTTTGCGATCATATTTGACGGCTGCGTCTACTACCTGTTGAATCCTGTGAATGTTTGATGCAAAGGTAGCGACAAGTATCCTGTTTTTTGTATTTGTGAATATATCTTCAAATGCCTGTCCTACCGTTCTTTCGGACATAGTGTACCCAGGTCTCTCAACATTTGTGCTATCACACATCAAAAGTAGAACACCTTGTTTCCCAAGTTCTGCAAAACGCACTAGATCGATGCCTTCACCTACAATGGGTGTATAGTCCACTTTAAAATCCGATGTGTGTACAACTATACCCACCGGCGTATGAATTGCCAATGCTACAGCATCTGCAATACTGTGAGTAGACCGGATAAACTCCACTTTAAAAGCACCCAGTTCTATTGTTTGACCTGCACGTATAGTTTGTAGCTTGCAATCTGATAAGATTCCATGTTCTTCAAGCTTATACTCTATTAACCCCAATGAAAGCCTGGTTCCATAGACAGGCACGTTAATATCTTTTAACACATAGGGCAAGGCCCCAATATGATCTTCGTGACCATGAGTTACGATAATCCCCTTTATGCGGTCTTTGTTTTTTAACAAATACGTAGTATCAGGTAACACCAAGTCAATCCCTAGCATCTCATCATCAGGAAATGCCATTCCGCAGTCAACAACAATAATGTCTTTTCCATATTCAAATACAGTTATGTTCTTTCCTATCTCCCCCAGACCACCTAGGGGAATTACCTTTAATTTTTTCTTACTTTTCGACACATTAACCTCCAGTTTTATTTACACATAAAGTGTTTCTAAATTGTTCTGTTTTTTTTATAATACTTCCCACTTTAAATAACTTTTAAACTTTGGCATCTCTTCTTTCAATATATATTTGCAGATGATTTTCATTCCTGTACCTGGTGACCTTCAAAACATCGACGAAAATACTTATCCTTTATAAATATATCATAAATCTAAAAGTATTAACAGATTGAATAACTGAATAATTGGGGACGGTTCCAAATTATTCACAAGGGGCATGAAAAACATAAAATATATGAATTCTATCATTCTGCCCAGACATTAGCCAAGGCTGATTTTGTTTGAAACTTTATGGCATTAAATGAAGACCGGCTTTGCTCTCCTGTAGTGAGAGGTCAAAAGCCGGTCTCATACTTTTTATCCTATTTTTTTAATTATAGCTTTTAAAAATGCGGGCAAATCTTTGGGAGTTCTAGATGTTATAAGATTCCCATCCACAACTACTTCTGCATCCACATACTCCGCACCAGCATTCACTAGATCATCTTTTATTGAGAAAAAACCCGTCAGTTTTTTGCCTTTTAAATCACAGCAAGAAGCCATCATCCAAGGCCCGTGGCAAATAGCTGCAATGGTTTTACCCAACCTATCCATTTCTCTTACAAAATTAATTGTGTCTTGATTTCTACGCATATGATCCGGTGAATATCCTCCCGGAATTACGACTGCATCGTAATCATCAGCATTCACCTCATTGGAGGAATGAGTGCTTTTTTCCGTAAAACTGCTTTTGCCCGGGTATGTCTCGTCTTTTTTTGAACCTACCAAATGAACCTCATACCCTGCCTCCATCAAGCGATAATAAGGGTAAATAAGCTCTTTTTCATCAAAAAACTTCTCAATAAGTATGGCAACTCGTTTCACACTAACACCCCTTTCTAAAAAATTTATTGCTTTCCTCTATGAAGCATTAAATATATATTTTGACATATTTTTGAAAAATCCTTTATTTCTGATATAATGAATATTAGTCGAGTAGACGTGCACCTTACGGGAAAAGCTAATAAAAACTTCGATAAGGATGTGGATTTTATGGAAATAAGAGAACAAATTATAGTTCCATTGGGTTATGGCAAATTTGTTCGTTCAGACAAGATTGTGGCACTTGAACCCATAGAAGATGACCGGGGACCAGGTCGCCGCACAAAGGTATACATTGAACAGCTACCTACACCCATTATTGCATCAAGGACAGAAAATTCCATTGTTGCAAATGTTGTTAGAACTCCGATAGAAGTTTTAGAAGCTACATCTGCTCTTGAGCTTCTACAAGATGTTTTAGATGATATTTCTAAAGTTGGCCCAATGCTCAGAAAAAGCATTAAAAAGGAAGCCGGCCTTGATTTAGAAGAGATCGAACGGCGAATTAAGGAAATCTTACAACACAAATTGACTTAGAATAAAAGGCCTGACCCTGTGAGGAAATTATTAATATTCATCTCCGTTTAATCTCTCACGCCACATCTGTTCCAGCATTTTCAAATCCTCAGCAAATACTTTGGTTTCCTGTTCCGTTTCCTTTTCCAGTTCATCCAGCACCTCAAATACAAATACTTTCGGACCGAATGTGTCCCAATCTTTCTGTAGCTTCATATGAACACAGGAACCGGTAGAAACTGAGAAGTTAAAACGATTGCGATCTCCCTTAATATCGATACCACTCGCAAGTAAATACTTGCCGTTTTGTGTATTTGTAATCCTAAACACCCCACCCGTAACCGGGCGTGCCTTGTAACTTGCAATACGTTCTTTCTTGTTCATATCCCTTAATCTCCTTAATATCCCATCTCTTTTAGGATTGGCGAAAGACGGCAAGACCCAATGATAGTTCTTTAGCATCAGATTCGTAAGCATTTCTGCCGTCTATGTTCTCATAGTTTTCTAAGACAATGACAGGTTTGTGTTTTAGTGAGACGGGAATTTCCATGTGTAATACATCTCAGTTGCTTGTTATTTAGTAAATTAGTAATTTAGTAATTTTACCATACCATGCTCACTATTTAATGTCAAATATTTTTAAGCCAATATAATAACACTGTAGGTTCACCGATGGCAAATATTGTTAAATAATCTTAAGCAGTAAAGGAAAATTACGGGGACGGTTTTAAGTATATAGAAAAACTATGGATATACATTTTGGGGAATTGCAGATATTCGATGCAGGCTTTTTTAGCCAAGGAAACCAGGAAATTACCTTCTTAAAAGTGGAGTGCAAAGCCATGCTTCCTCAACCGGAATCATTAGTGACGGTTCCGAATGATTCACTGCGCTTTTCACAACTTTGAGAATGTATTGTCTAAAGACTCGGACAGCTTGTGTAAATTAACATAAACAAGTATAATTAAAATACTGAAAAATCATTAAAAGGAGAGTCATCATGTCTTCTTTATGGTGGATTCTAGAATCAGCTGATAATGAAAAGTTCCCTTACAGGCTTAGCATAAAAAAGGGTGATCAGACAATCCTCTGTCTTAGAGTTCAGAATAAGTGGCCGGGAGCGGGAACTCAGATTTTTTGTTTGAGGGAATCTGAAGATTATTCGGATTCTATTGAAGAAATAGAGCAGGTGCCGGTAGTGAACCTAAACCGTTACGGTAAACGCCTTTCAGTGGTGCTAGATCGACCTACCCACAAAAGATGCGAATTTTTATTTTTAAAAAAGAAGTATAAGAAAAAAGAAGGTGAATATGAGCAGATATTTTGGAGAACAGAACAGGGATTGAGGGAGAGAAAACCCCGGGTCAGGCTTACTGCTCGAGGCGACGCTCAGATTCATATCTTGATAGACACAAATGAAAAATATCCGTGGAAATTCAATGATTGTACAGTAAAGAAAAAAGCCCTTGATGCCGGAGATTATGCCCTTTTAAGGGAAGATGGGATAATAGCCGTTGTGGAACGAAAGACCTTCGAAAATTTAAGAACTGATTTAAGTAATCTCCCTATATTTCACCAAAAGTTGGGTGAGTTGGAGGCTTATGCTCACTCTGCACTGGTAACCGAGGCCAATTACTCTGATTTTCTAAATCCTAACAAATTGACGGTATATACACCATCTTTTATGGCTAAGGCTCTTGCGGAGCTCTCCGCTCTTCATCCTGGAACCAACATCATTTTTGCCGGCAACAGAAAGTTGGCCAATGAATGGACCCTCAGATTTTTTGAGGCCATCGAATCTCATGAAAGCGACATATTACCTAACAAGGCTGCTGAGCAGGCAGCGAAATACGAGCCGTCTTCCAACTTCAGAGGCGGCATGTATTATGATATAAGAAAAGAAATTCTGGATGACTTTCCGGGGGATTTTACTATATCAGATATAAGGAAAAGATTCCCTGATTCAGGTGACGCAATCATAAGAAGGGTTTTAAGAGAACTGAAAGAAAAAGGTTTAATTGAATCCACCGGTAGAGGAAAAGGCAGTCGGTGGGTGAAGCTATGAATATTTAGGGACGGTTCTTTTTTATTCACTCCTCTCGTCCAAGAAGCCCCCTATTTTTGTTAAGCTCCCTAGCCACAGCCAAAAACCTCGTATTCAGCTTCTCCTTTTCTTCTTCATCGGAAGTTTCATTCAGTTTTCCACTTAAGAAGGCAAGCTCCAGTTCCAGTCGTTTAATATTGTCACTTATAATCCCATGTTTCATTCCAATTTGTTTTTTCTCGCTTTGTTTTTTTCGTTTGGCTAAATAATACTCATAATCTCCATCAAAGCAGTAAAGTTTTTTGTCTTCTATAGTAAAAACCCTGTTTGCCAATCGGCGGATAAAATATCGGTCATGAGATACAAATATAATGCTGCCGCTAAACTCTTCTAGTACTTCTTCGATTTTTTCTTTTGAGATTATATCCATATAGTTGGTAGACTCATCCAATACCAGCAAATTGACACCGGATAATATCAGCTTTGCGAAAGCGACTCTACCCTTTTCCCCCATACTAAGATTCCCAATCTTTTTAAAAACATCGTCTCCTCTAAAAAGCAAACCTGCAAGAAGCAGCCTAGCCTCTTCAACTGTAAAGTCTTCAGTTAAAACATCATTAAGTATCGTGGCATCATTGTTTAGATTGTCAAGCTCCTGAGCAAAATAGCCGATTTTCACAGATGGGTTTATCCTTATAGTGCCGGTAAAATTTTTATCCAAACCGCATATTATTTTAAGCAGTGTAGTCTTTCCCACACCATTTTCTCCAATCAAAGCGATCTTATCCTGCCGTTTTATATTAAAGGAAGCATCCTTAAAGATTTGCCTTTTACCGAAACTCTTGCATAAATTTTCCCCCTGAACAAGAAACCTAGGAAGTTTCCTTCCGATAATGTTTTTATTTATAATTTCAAAAGCAGGTGACACTGGTTTTTTAGGCTTTTCTATCTTTTCTTTCTCGCTTCTTTCTAGTTGTCGTTGTTTGGCCTTCAGTACCTTTGCATGCTTTTTTGCCTTTGACCTTTAAAAATCGTTAG
>JAQWCA010000073.1 GCA_028706065.1 Tepidanaerobacteraceae bacterium | reverse complement strand
GAAACCCCCGGTGGCGGTACTTTGTATCGGAGGAGGCAGTTTAACGCCGGGTTTACCGGAATATATAGCTGCACATCTGGAACTGACCAATGATCGAGTAGGGGTAAAAGGTAGGGAAGGTTTAAGCTTTGTTGATGGAAGTGAAGACTTCACAGGGCCTTTTTCAGTGACTCCTATAGGTATAGCAGTTAACGCTCTTGAAGGAACTCACTTGTCCTTTTTCAAGATATATGTGAACAATAAACCTATAAATGTTTTAGGGCAGGAACGGCCCACGGTTTTAAGTACATTGCTTTATGCAGGATATTCTTCAGTGCAAATCATGGGCAGACCGGGTCTGGCAAAAACTTTCAAATTAAATGGCAAACTAGAAATAGTCAGGGGGAAAATGGCAAAACCGGCAGTTGTTACTATGGGCGGCCAAAATGCAGATTTGAAAGACCCGGTATATGACGGTGCAATAATTAAATTTGCTCCTGCTGAAGATGGAGAAGTTGGCAAAGCCAAAATAAAAGAATATATTTTGCAAGAGCATAGAGTTGTTCTAAATATAAATGGCCGTAATTTCAGTATAGACCCCATAGTTGAGTTGTTCGGGCGAAAAGTGTCTCCCGAAGAAGAAATACCTGATGATGCTTTAATAACCATCAAGCCAAAAGATATGATCTTGAGCGATGTTTTTAATATTATATCCTTTAAACCCGAAGTCATGGCTGGAAAGCTTATTATGAAGATCAATGGCAATGATGCCGGTTTTGCTGATCCGGTGAAAAACAACGATGAAATAGATATATATTGGGAAAACATACCGGGTTGATTATAAAAACAGCTGTATTTACACTAATTATATTATGATATAATGGTTAACGGGTTTAGGGGGATATAAAGATGGATTCGAAATTACTGAAAAATATAGAGTATCCTATTTTAATTGCAGTCATTCTAATAACAATAATGAGTGTCTTGATTATAAGCAGTGCGACTAATGCCAATATTTCCGAAGGTAGCTTTCGTACGGCTAAAATGCAGATTATATGGTTTGGTGTTGGCCTAGTGGCTATGATATTTATGATTCTCGTAGATTATCATTCTTTTGCTCATTGGTCTAATATTATTTATGTATTAAACATTCTCGCCCTTCTCTTGGTAATATTTAAAGGGGAAGAAGGAGGAGGAGCTCAGCGATGGATTGATATTGGACCTTTTGGTCTTCAGCCGTCGGAATTTGCAAAGCTGGCCATTGCTATTACCCTAGCCCGTCATATGGAAAAAAAGAAGTCATTAAAAACTTTGAAGGACTTACTGTCGATATTTATGCATGTGGCAGGCCCCGTACTGCTTATAGCAAAACAACCGGATTTAGGCACATCATTGGTGATATTGGCAATGGCTTTTGGGATGATGTTTGTAGCAGGCTTAGACTACAAACTGTTGGCTGGAATTACTACAGCGGGGATATTTTCTTTACCGGTGTTATGGAAGCTGTTAAAACCCTATCAAAAAGGCAGGATATTGGTTTTCATAAACCCTTATTTAGACCCCTTGGGCAAGGGGTATCATGTAATTCAATCAAAAATCGCTATCGGTTCCGGTAAACTGTTCGGGAAAGGTCTTTTTCAAGGCACTCAGAACCAGCTTGATTTTCTTCCGGTGAAACATACCGATTTTATTTTTGCAGTTTTAGGAGAAGAATTGGGATTTTTAGGCGGTATTGTTCTTTTAGCTTTATATTTTATATTTCTGTATTATACCATTAAAGTAGCATTCAAAGCTCGGGATCTTATAGGGACTTATATGGTTATAGGGTTAGCCTCCATGTGGACCTTTCAGATACTGGTGAATATAGGAATGAATATTGGCATTATGCCAGTAACAGGTATTCCGTTGCCTTTTATGAGCTATGGCGGCAGTTCCTTTTTAATGAACATGATGGCTGTTGGCTTAGTCCTCAACGTTGGAATGCGCCGACAAAAAATCCGTTTTTAAAGCATCTTTTAGATGCTTTTTTTATTACAGGTAAAGCATAGGGATAATCCCTGTGCTTTACCTATTTTAGTGCCCTTGTTCTAAACGAGCTTCCAAGAAAATAAATATAAATTAGAATTATAAAGGGGGATGCCTTTCATGTATTACTATAATCAACCTTCGGAAAAAAAGTGGCCTAGGTATGAAGATTTAAAAAAAGCTATCATATGCATCTTGATTATAATAGTAACATTATTCATGAAGAAAATAGATATACCTATAATTCGATCAGCTCTTAACAAGATAGATTATGTCATTTCGGATTATTCTTATGAGCTTAAAGATATAGTTGCAGCTATAAATGAAATTCCTAAAGTATCAAAGAGTATTCCCGTATTTAGTGAACATGAGCAGGATTTGCTAATTATCCCTGTTACGGGTAGTATTTCTTCAGGCTATGGGATGCGGTTTCATCCCATATTAAAAGAGCAGCGCATGCATAATGGCATAGATATAGTTCAAAAAGAAGGAGCTCCAGTAAAAACAGTGCTGGATGGTGTTGTGTCTTCGGTGAGGCAAGACAAGGAAATGGGGAATGTGGTTAAAATTAGCCACGATAATAGTTTAATAACGGTCTATGCTCACTTAAAAGATGTCTATGTAAAAGAACAAGAATCGGTAAAACAGGGTTTTATCATAGGAACTGTGGGTAAGACAGGTCTTGCGGAAACATCGCATTTGCACTTTGAAGTTTGGCAGAACAATAAATCAGAGGATCCGATGAAATGGATAAAAATACCTCAAGAGTCCCAGGAGGAATTAAATGGATTTAAGAATCTCTGATATTAAGTTAAGAATAAACTTTTTTTTTATTGTAATTATAGCTGCTGCTCTTATTGCGGGATTATACAGAGAGATAATCGCTGCACTTCTTGCATTGAGTGTGCATGAGTGTGCACACATTTTTATAGGCAAGGAACTTGGATTAAAAATAGAAGAACTAGAATTATCGCCTTTTGGAGGCCGTATCAAAGTGATTCTAGACGATACGTCATCGGAGGCAGAGATGTTAACAGCACTTGCAGGACCTTTTGCAAACTTTGTCACCGTCGGTGTGATTATTTTCCTTTTAAAGCAGAAATTTATATCAGCAGAATTGTCTGAGCAGCTCATACATTACCAATTGATGCTTGGCTTTTTCAACATTATTCCTGCCTTCCCGCTTGATGGGGGAAGAATTTTTGCACTGTGGCTAAGACAACATGTCAGCTACACTTCGTCGGTCAGGATTGCCTCAAAGATGGGTAAAATACTGGCAATTGTATTACTCGCTATTGGTATTTTGGGATTAACTTTTAAAAGAGTATTCGTAAGTTTGTTTATAGCGAGTTTTTTTTTATTTTATCAGGCCACAATGGAAGAAAAGAATGTAGTGCTTATTTTCATGAACCAGTTAATCAAGAAAAAACAAATTATTCTTAAAAAAAAATACATACTAGGGGAATTTATTATCGTTGTTGAAGATACTCCGGTCAAAGAGATACTATATTTGTTTTCTCCACAAAAGTACTTTGTAGTGCTTATCATGGATGAAAATATGTCGATAAAAAACTATTTAACAGAAACGGAAATATTTGACAAAATACTTGAAAAAGGATTAGAATTAAATATGAAAGACCTGATATAATATAGTAGGTAATATTTTACACTATCGAGTATAGGAGGCACAGCATTGACCATAGAAAAATTGCTGATAGACCTTTTGCCACAGGTCTCAAAGCCTACTCGCTATATGGGAAATGAATACAATAGTATCAACAAAGATAAGAAAAACGTAAAAGTCCATGTTGCCCTTGCGTTTCCTGATGTTTACGAGGTGGGGATGTCTCATCTTGGGATTAAGATTTTGTATCATCTCCTAAACGAATCAAAGGATCTTTATGCAGAAAGAGTCTTTGCACCTTGGGTTGATTTCGAAGATATAATGCGGAAAGAAAACCTTCCACTCTTCAGTTTGGAAAGTAAAACTCCAATTTATAAATTTGATTTTCTTGGGTTTACTCTTCAATATGAAATGAGCTATACGAACATATTAAATATGTTGGAACTTGCAGGTATACCCGTTATTTCAAAAGATAGAAATGACAATCATCCTTTCGTGATAGCCGGTGGTCCATGTGCTTATAATCCTGAACCATTGGCAGATATCATGGATTTTTTTGTTATAGGGGAAGCCGAGGATGTAGTCTTAGAGATTATGGATTTGTATAAGAGTTTTAAAGAAAGGGGTGAAAAACGACAACGGTTTCTAGAAGAAGTTGCCCAAATTCCAGGAGTTTATGTGCCGTCCTTATATCAAGTTTCATATAATGATGACGGGACATTAATGAATATATCACCAAGGGAAAAAGGTATTTCCCAGAGAATTCAAAAAAGAATTATAAAAGATATGGATGAAGTGTATTATCCGACTAGTTTCGTAGTCCCATATATGGATATTGTTCACGATCGAGCGGTCCTGGAAATATTTCGCGGGTGCACACGAGGTTGCCGATTTTGCCAAGCGGGAATGATTTATCGCCCAGTTCGGGAAAAATCAGTTAAGCGCCTCAAAGAGTTGGCAAAAGATATTATTGCATCAACGGGATATGGAGAAATATCACTGGCTTCCTTAAGTACCAGTGACTATTCTGAGTTAAAACAACTCACCGAGATCTTAACTGATGAATTTCGACAATGTCAGGTGGGTTTATCTCTACCGTCCCTTCGAATCGATGCTTTTTCGCTTGAACTTGCTAAAAAGGTGCAAGAAATCAAAAAATCCGGCCTTACATTTGCACCGGAAGCAGGAACTCAGAGGCTTAGAGATGTGATAAATAAAGGGGTGACTATGGAAGATTTACTATCGTCAGTTAAAGATGCCTTTATCTCAGGTTGGAATACGGTAAAACTTTATTTTATGATTGGTCTTCCTACTGAAACTTATGAAGACTTAAAAGGAATATCAGATCTTGCTTATGCCGTTGTTGATGTCTATCGCAAGGTTCATGGTCACACAAGAGGTCTTAAGGTAAATGTCAGCACTTCTACTTTTGTTCCCAAACCTTTTACACCCTTCCAGTGGGAACCTCAGATAACCCTAGTCGAGATAAAAGAGCGTCAAAAATATTTAAAGAGTTTGCTCAGGAAAGGTAAAAATATATCTTATAGCTGGCATGATGGTAAATTGAGTTTATTAGAAGCTATTTTTTCTCGAGGTGATAGAAGACTTGGTAAGGTATTAAAAATTGCTCATGACAAGGGCTGTAAGTTTGATAGTTGGAGTGATGTTTTTTCTTTTGATAAATGGGTGGTTGCTTTTGAAGAAGCAGGCTTAAACCCGGATTTCTATGCTTATCGTAAGAGGTCGAAGGATGAGGTTTTCCCTTGGGATATTTTGGATGCAGGTATAGATAAAAAGTTCCTACTTAGAGAATTAGAGAGATCTAAAAAAGCACTAATCACACCGGACTGTAGAATTAGATGTCATTCTTGTGGGATAAAGGCACTGAAGGATGGTGGTTTTTATGAAACTCAGAATGAAATTTGAAAAAGGCCGTCCTGTGATGTTCATATCTCATCTAGACATGATGAGGACTTTTGGGCGAGCATTGAGACGGGCTGATTTACCCGTGGCCTTTACCCAGGGATTTAATCCTAGACCCAAAATAACCTTTACGCCGGCTTTATCTGTAGGGATTGTCAGCAGTAGTGAATACATGGATGTGGAGCTTTATGAAGAGGTTTCAGTAAAAGAGGTAACTGTTCGATTGAATAGAGTTTTACCCGATGGTCTTCGAATAATCAAAGCCGGTATTGTGGATGGAAATACACCTCTTTCTATGCTAAACGGTGCCATGTATATGGTGGAACTAGATTTGGACACATTAAATTTGCAGGAACTAAAAAATAGTATTAAGATGCTTTCTTGCCGAGAAGAGATTATTGTAGAAAAAACCACCAAGTCCGGTACTAAGTTGGTGAATATTGCTCCCTTAATTTATAAAATTGATTTTTTAGACAATGATAGCAGTGTAAGGCTTGTGATGTCACTTTCAATTGGACAACAGGGAAGTGTATCACCGAGATTGGTTATTTTGGAATTGGAAAAAATTCTTGCAAAAAAAATTAAGGTTCTCAGCATTCAAAGGGAGGAACTTTTTTTTAAAAGTGATGACAATAAAATAATTCTTCCCCTTAATTTAGCGGAATATACGAGCCCCCCAGATCCTAAAAGTCCGCTTTAATCTAAGAGGAGATTTGAGGAGCTGAACATTTCATGTCAAAGGAGATATTGGCAGATGTTGATAGGGATCAAATCAGAATAGCAGTTTTAGAGGATAGGCAACTAGTGGAGTTTTATGTAGAAAAAACTTATGACGAAAGAGTTATAGGCAATATCTATAAAGGTAAAGTAGCAAATGTTCTGCCAGGTATGCAAGCAGCTTTTGTAGATATTGGATTGGGCAAAAACGCTTTTTTGTATGTAGGAGATTTAAATTCGTACAATCTTGGCTCTGAAGATGCAGATGTCATTGAGAGTTTTAAGAGGACTTCAATTAAAGATATCCTGCGTGTAGGTCAGGAGGTTTTAGTGCAGGTAGCAAAAGAGCCCATTGGCACCAAGGGAGCTAGAATTTCTACGAACATTACTTTACCTGGAAGATACCTAGTATTGATGCCTACAGTTGATTATACAGGCATTTCCAGAAGAATCGAAAAAGAAGAGGAACGCAAACGGTTAAAGGCCTTAGCAGATGAGATTCGTCCTTCGCACATTGGGGTGATAGTAAGAACTGTTGCTGAGGGTAAAGACCTTGAGGACCTTAAGACTGATATGGAGTATTTAAAAAGACTTTGGGATAATATACAGGTGAAACAAAAAGGAGGAAAAGCTCCTCGACAGATTTATAAAGACATGAATCTCCTTGCTCGTATCGTTAGAGATATTTTCACCCCGGAAGTAAGCAAATTCTACGTGAATACATCTTATGGCTATGAAAAAGTTTTGGAATTAGCATCATTGATTTCTCCATCATTAAAGAACCGTGTAAGTCTATATATGGGCAAGGAAGACATTTTTGAATACTTCAACATTGAATCTGAAATAGAAAGGGCTTTAGAGAGGAAAGTCTGGCTTAAATCCGGTGGATATATCGTTATAGATCATACCGAGGCTTTAACGGCAATAGATGTAAATACCGGCAAGTTTGTAGGCAGTATTGATTTGGAAGATACAGTGGTAAAGACCAACATGGAAGCTACTCAGGAGATAGCGAAACAGCTTAGATTGAGAGATATAGGTGGAATAATAATTATTGATTTTATAGATATGAACACTCAGGAACATCAGGAAATGGTTATCGATGCCCTTGAGGTTGAGTTGAAAAGGGATAGGACCAAAGCCCATGTTTTAGGGATAACAAATTTAGGTCTTGTAGAGATGACTCGAAAAAAAGTGCGCCAGAGTTTAGATGAAGTCCTTGAAAAGGCTTGTCCTTACTGTGAGGGAAGAGGTCGAATTCTATCGGAGGAGACCATGGCGAAAAAGGTGGAACGGGAAATTTCTCGGATATTTAGGACTCGCAGAGGCGAGGCAATTCTCATAGAAGTGCATCCATCGGTGGCAGCTGTGATAATAGGGGTAGGTGGAAATAGATTAAGTCAGTTGGAACAGCGCCATGGAAAATATATCTTCATTAAGGGTAAGGATGATTTGCATCCGGAAGAAGTTCGCATTAAAGCTGTGGGCAGTAGAGTTAAATTAGAGAATTTTGCTATGCCTGTAAGAGAAGGGCAGATAATAGATGTAATAATAGAAGAGACACATATAACTAATCCCAGTGATGGTATAGCCCGTGTAGATGGTTATATAATCGATGTGGAGGAAGGCGCAAATCTCTTAGGTGCAAAAGTAAAAGTTCAAATAAATAAAACGTATAGAACTTATGCAAAAGCAAGGCTGATTTAACGGTTGTAAGAAAATACAAAGAAAGACCGGGAAAGAGCGGACTGTCACAAAGAAGTATTATCGTCATTCTGAACGTAGTTAAGAATCTGGTAGAAGATCATTAGCTTCACTCAGGTTGACAAAGGACTTCTTTAAAACGTCCCTCTAAAGCGTCCCGTGTCTTTTTTCTTTTTGTAACCGTGAAAACTTTTTTTGCATACATTATAGCAGGCAATGAAAAGTGGATTTCAGAAGTAAAGCTTGTGGGTATCAAATGTAACCCCAACTTGATTCATTGCATATTATTATATTAGGCAATAAAAAAAGGAGGGAGTTTGGATGGCAGATTCTTTAGGCGGTGGTTCTTTTCTCGGAGGCAGGTGGGCCTTTGCTCTGTTTTTGATACTCATTCTTCTGTTCTTTGCAGATGACTAAGGCCATTTTACAAAAAGGGGAGGTATTAGCATGGGTGGGAAATCTTTTGGCGGACCCGGTTTCGGTTCACAATGGGTCTTTGTTCTGTTTTTGATACTCATTCTTCTGTTC
>JAQWCA010000072.1 GCA_028706065.1 Tepidanaerobacteraceae bacterium | reverse complement strand
GCTGAATCGGTCAAAAAGATCGCTGATCTACCCTTTGATTTTATAAATATAAATATGGGGTGTCCTACCCCTAAAATAATTAAAAACGGCGATGGATGTTCATTGATGAAGGATCTAGACCTTGCTTCACGTATCATTCAAAGGACGGTTAAAGCCTCCGAAAAACCCGTAAGCGTAAAGATTCGGAAGGGTTGGGATGTGAACAGTGTAAATGCAGTAGAGTTTTCTGCCATGGCTGAAAATAGTGGTGCATCCATGATAATAATTCACGGCAGGACCCGGGAAATGTTTTATTCGGGAAGGGCTGACTGGGATATCATCAGAAATGTAAAAGACGCTGTAAATATTCCAGTCATTGGTAATGGTGATGTTTTTTCACCTGAAGATGGGAGCACCATACTGGAACAAACTAAATGTGACGGTATCATGATAGGTCGTGGTGTCCTGGGTAACCCATGGATTTTTAGAGAGGTTAAATATTTTCTAAGCACCGGTAAAAAGCTCTCGGCCCCCGATCTAGAAGAAAGACATGAGACAATGTTACTCCATTTAAATAAAGCCATATCCTATAATGGGGAGCACCTGGGCATATTGGAAATGCGTAAACATTTGGCATGGTATATAAAGGGATTGCCTCATTCGGCTCCGGTTAGAAATACTTTACAACAGTGCAAGGATGTTGACAGTATAAAGAAAATACTGGATGATTATTTTTCAAAGCTTGTTGGGGCGTGATATTAGTGAGGCAACAAAAGTCTGTCTAGAATGTTGTATTCCAAGAGGAGGTTGTATTTTGAACGTTTATGCAATACCTATAGTAAACGGAGTGCTTCCTCGTCCTGATGGAGGGGTGCTCCAGGGAGTATTCTTAGACCCATTTTTTGCGAACATATTAAAAAGTGCCGGTGTAGGAAATGATATTCTGTTGTTTCCGCTCTCGGCCGATGATCAAAGAGCGTATCCGGTAGGAGTTTTGGCTCGGATTGAGGATCTATGGATGGATAAGATTTCACAAGACGGTGGTGCTATGGCTCTCTTTGCTCGGGTTATTGGACGAGAAAGGAGTAAAGCAAAAAGTTTTTCTTTGTCAAATGAAGGTCTTATTGCATTAGATCTTGAGAGAATAGATATACATGAATTACGGTCCTCCGGTTATCCTGTCATTTGCGGAGCAGGATGGCATCCTTCCGGAGGGTATACAACTTTTGGTTCCAATCGAAAAGATGTAGAAATTACCATATATGGTTTTGACTTGGAAACAGGTAAAGATGTGGCGATTGTAGGGTACTTGGGAAAAGAGTTGGAAGCTGAAAAAGCCCATACAGTAGAACATGCAATAATTCGTTCTTTAAAAAATTATTCCATGTGCACCCCTAAGACACTGAGAGTATGCATGGAAAGGGAAACGGAAGAGCTAAAGTGGTCTGTGGAATTCGGCATTGCTAAAAAGCTCCCCGAGGTTTTTGGTGTAACTAGAAGTGGGATCTGTGGAAACCCTATGACACAGATGGCTTCATATTATCTTTCCGAAGAATTTAAGAACCAGATAGAAAGTGGTGAAAATCTTTTAGATTCCCTAACGACTGCAAGGAAAAAGACTGTTTCTAGACTTACAAATGAGATGGATATCAGCTCACGTAAGGGGATTAGAGAACTCCAGGGCTTAAAAAAGGGTATGTTTCATGATGACACCCCGGAGGAAATGAAAATTTTAAGAAGAGTGATAACGAAATTTCCGGCGAATCCTTGGGATTAAAGCTTCGTACACATAATATCCCATAATCCCGCCTAAAGTATTTAGTATAAGATCATCCACATTGAAAGTGCGCATCATAACCAGACCAAAATACGAAAAGATGACCTGATATGTCTCTATGGCAAGTGTTGTTAGAAATAAGTACAGAGTTACTTTTTTAATGTCACTTACGCCAAATAGTAGCGGTAAGTATATTCCCAAAGGGAACAGCATAATAAAATTGTACACCGTCAATATAACGGCTCTTCGAAAAAACCAGGAAAATCCCGTTGAACTATATTTCTGTATCCAATCAAATACAAACCTAAAGGGAATAAAGTTATATGTAACAATTCTAAGTTCTTCCCGAGGTGGTATAAAAATACCGCCGGTAGTAAGCTGTATCACATTTATCATGTAGTAAATAAAGCTATAATAAATTATTCTTCTCAAGATATTCTTTTTACCGTGTTTTATAAAGTCAATCACTACAAAAATAAGAAGTAAAATCCTCCCTATTTTTTCAATGTCAAGTATATAGTGCATTTGTCTCCTCATTTACTTTTATGATATGTCGGGTTTTCATTATATTATATAGCAGAACGACTTGAAATAAAAGACCGAAAATATTTAATAATAATCTGGGGCATATTATTATTAAAATATTGACGGAGGATTTTATGGAGACATGTAATGTGGGAATTATTGGCCTTGGAGGATTTGCAAGGCTTATAGCGGTGGCTTTAAAGGAAAGTAAACAAGTGCGAGTAATTGCAGGAGCGGATACCGATCCACATAGGATAGAAAAGTTTAAAGAAGAAACAGGGATAGAAAAAGCCCACTGTAATGCTGTGGAACTCTTGCCGGATCCTGAGATAGACCTTGTGATTATAGCTACTCCGCCAGTCTATCACTATGATCTGGGGAGACTTTCCCTTTCATCGGGTAAACACGTCTTTTTTGAAAAACCGGGAGCACTTACACCGGACTGTATGTCAGAACTTATTGCACTGGCAAAAACAAAGAAAGTCAAAGCAAGCATCGACTTTGTCATGCGCAGAAATCCCTTATATTCTATATTAAAAGAACTCTGCAATATGAATCTGTTCGGTCTTCCTGAAAGAGCCTTTCTTGAAAACTATGCCCATGATGACAGCTTACCTCCAGAGCACTGGTTTTGGGATTATGAAAAAAGCGGTGGTATTTGGGTGGAGCACGGTGTACATTTTTTTGATTTGACCAACTGGCTACTGGGCTTTCCCCAAAAATGCCAGGGCGATAAAATACCAAGAGACTCCACAGGCCTTGTTGACAGGGTTTTGGGTACAGCATATCATAACAACAATGCGGTAGTCAGTTACTATCACGGATTTACCAAGCCTGAGGAGTTTGAGAATACCTATTTTTCTTTGATATTTGAAAGAGCATATACTAAGGTCAAAGGTTGGATACCCGTGAAGCTTGTCATCGACGCCATGGTGGATCCTGAAGTTGAAAAATACATGATGGAAGACCTTTTAATGAAAGCTCGAGCTTATCTGCCAGGGATTGATATCAGCCTGGAAACCAGACTTTTAAAAAACTGGGATAGTAATGCAATGTTTAAGGGCAGAGGAAAAGAGTATAAATCCACGGCACGGGTCCGGTTTACTTATCAATTAACAAAAGATCGGTGGCAGGTATACAGGGCATGTATCCGACAGGGGATAGAAGATCTGGCTCAAACAATAAAAGGTGAAAAACCTAGGCCTGATGTTACATTGGATGATGCCAAAAAGGCCTTGGATGTGGCCGTTATGATGGAAGGAATTCGTTGCTAAATAATGTTACTTGCACATAAGGTCCGATTAAGATCAAGAGAGATAACCTTAAAATGAAGGTGAAACTCTCTTGATTTTTTTTCTTTCATAAGTTAAAATTGATGCGAGCACAAAAATGTGCACATGGAGGTGTTCTTGGTGGACCTTATAAGAATAGGGGATAAACTTATAAGCTTGTCCCGGATACAGACCGTCGTGGAAGAAATGTTGGAATTAAGGCAACAAGGGGGTTCTCAGGCTGAAGTTGCAAAAAGGTTTAACACAGACAGAACATTTTTATCCCGGTTAGAAAGCATTGGCGAGATAAGAAAAGGCAGGACAATAGCTTTAGTAGGGTTTCCTGTAAAAAATATTGAAGAACTGGAAAATGTAGCCCTTCAAGAAGGGGTGGATTCCACCTTGCTCATGACCGACCAAGAGCGCTGGGATTTTGTTTATGAAAAAAGCGGCATACAGCTTTTAAATGATGTCATGGCACTTATTCACCGGTTTCGGCAATACGATGTGGTGATTATGCTGGGTTCTGACAAAAGGTTGCGCTTGTTCAAAACACTTTTAGATAAAGAAGTGGTTTCTATAGATATAGGTAAATCGCCAATAACTCAAGATGTTTACGTAGATCCGGAAAACTTAAGAAAAATTATAAGGACAATAAAGAGGGATGAGTAAAATGAAACATGTTTTGAGTGTAAGTATAGGGTCTTCAAAGCGAAATCATAAAATAGAATTGGAGATTCTTGGGGAGAAATTCATTATTGAGCGTGTAGGGACCGATGGGAACACAAAAAAAGCCATAGAGATTATTAAGGAAATGGATGGAAAGGTAAGTGCTTTTGGCATGGGGGGTATAGACCTTTATGTGTGTATCGGAAACAAGCGATATACGATAAAAGATGCTCTGCCCATGGCCCGGGCGGCACGAATTTCACCTATTGTCGATGGTTCCGGGCTCAAGAATACTTTAGAGAGAAAAGTTATACATTATCTTATAAAACAAAAAATAATAGAGTTTACAAATAAAAAGGTCCTTTTAGTATGTGGTATGGATCGATTCGGCATGGCCGAGTCATTGGAGAATGCTGGATGTGATTTGGTGTTGGGAGATTTAATTTTTGCATTAGGGTTGCCCATTCCACTTAAGTCATTGAAAAGTCTTGATATCATAGCTAGCATTATAGCACCTGTTGTTTGTAAATTGCCCTTTAGCCTGTTATATCCAACCGGCGAAAAACAAGAGAAGGTAGATCTTCGGTTTAGAAAATACTATGATGAGGCAGATGTTATTGCCGGTGATTTTCATTTCATAAAGCGCCATATGCCTCCGGAAATCCCGGGTAAAATTATTTTGACAAATACGGTTACTGCCGATGATGTACAAATGCTTTCCCAGAGAGGTGCCAAGATGTTGATTACCACTACTCCCGAACTGGGTGGCAGGTCTTTTGGAACTAATGTGATGGAAGGAGTATTGGTATCTCTTTCAGAAAAACCCTATAAATCATTGACTCCATTGGACTACGATGAACTCCTAGATAAAATCGGTTTTTCTCCCAGGATAGAAGTATTAAACTAGAAAACAAATTAATGAGGTGCAACAATGGAAAAATTCGCATTTATCATACATCCCATTGAGCTGTCCGATATATATCGCAAACTCAAATTTATGCAAAAATTGCCTGAGGGCATAGTGAAAGGAGTTATTAAAAATCTTCCACCTCTAAAAGTATCACATATAACCGGTATAAAAAGCCAATACAACGAAACCGAAGGTTGGTTTGTGGGCTGCCCCCTCACTACCAAACAAATGATACAACTGCCCGAAGAATATGTAATCAACAAGATAATTAATACCGGGAAACTGGCAGAAAAGCTTGGGGCCAAAATCCTGGGTCTTGGGGCTTTTACTGCCGTAGTGGGAGATGCCGGCATAACTATTGCTAAAAATTTAAATATACCGGTGACTACAGGCAACAGTTATACTGTGGCTACAGCTATTGAAGGTACGAAAAAGGCTTCAAAAATCATGGGTAAGGACATAAAGAATGCTGAAGTATTGGTAATAGGGGCTTCCGGTTCCATAGGCAATGTGTGTGCTCAAATCCTGTCCCGTGACTGCCGATTTTTGACATTGGCCGGAAGGCACACAGAAAAACTGGAAAAAGTCGCCGATAAAATACTAAAAGATACGGGTCTTTCAGTTAAAATAACTTCAAATGTCAAAAATGCCGTTAAAAAAGCCGATGTAATTATTACAGTTACCAGCAGCCTTGATGCTATTATAGAAGCCGAGGATTTAAAGCCCGGTGCAGTGGTTTGTGATGTGTCGCGGCCTAGAGATGTATCTCGGGAAGTAGCCGAAAAACGGGATGATGTACTTATCATTGAAGGCGGGGTTGTAGAAGTTCCCGGTGATGTCAATTTTAATTTCAATTTTGGTTTTTCTCCGAAAACCTCCTATGCCTGTATGGCCGAAACCATGATGTTGTCACTGGAAGGGCGGTACGAAAGCTTCACCCTGGGCAGGGATCTTAGTGTTGAACAGATTGAGGAAATAAATCGAATAGCCGATAAACACGGGTTTAAATTGTCAGGATTTCGGAGCTTTGAAAGAGAAGTAACCCAAGAAAAAATAGAACAGATTAAGTTAAATGCAAGGAAAAAATCCGAAAGAGCAAGTTAAAGATTGCGCCAAGGTGTCAGAAACTTAATAAAGCATGAAAATAAAAAAACAGACAAATTCCGTTATCATTATAATGGTGACGGGAGGTGTCTATTTTTTTCACCAAAAGACACTTGAACTTATTGGGAAAGTTAAAGGTTTTATCAAACCTTTTGAAAAAGAGTATTTGAAATTGTTGTAAGTGATTATTATAAATTTACTTTCCGTTTCCTTTTATGATAAAATATTAATGAGCCAAATAAAAGGGGGGAGCCTTTTTGAAAATACAGGATGAAATCAGGTATTTTATAATAGTTTTAGCTGCGACAATAGCTTTTATTTCAACCTATTATATAATGATGCCGGTCATCCCAAAATACATGCTTGAACTGGGCTATGACAACTTAACTATTGGCACGATAATGGGACTTTTCTCTATAAGCTCTATGATTGCAAGACCTGTTGGAGGTGTATGGATAAACGCATATGGCAGTAAGAAGGTCATGTTGATATCCGTAATACTGTTCTTTTTTACCCCTTTATTGGTTAAAATACCATATACTATATTAGGTCTTGCGACGATCTTGCTAATTTACGGGTTTACTGTAGGGGCTTTTACGGTAGCATCGGCAAGTTTTACGGCTGATGTAGCCTCATCAGAAAACCTCACTCGATTTATGGGCTTTAACTCCATTTCCTTTATAATCGCCAAAGGCTTATCTCCTGCGGCAGGGATTAAACTCATGGATAATTACGGCTTTAGTGCCGCCATATTAGGAACTGTAGTTCTAGCGGTTATAGCGATGGTTTTGGTATTTTTGCTTTCAGATATCAAAACAAATAAAAAGGATAATGTTGATACAAGTTTTATCAAAGTGCTTTTAAATCGCAGTGTATACTTGCCTACCATTATACTTTTTTGTGGTATGGTTACATTTGGAGCAATTACTGCTATGCTTCCACTCTTTGCGGATGCTAAAGGCATTACCGGTATAGAATACTTCTTTGTTATAAATACTATGGTGGTAGTAGCTACAAGACTTATTATAGGCAGATGGAGTAACCGTTATCTGGAACAGTTGGTGGCTATTGCCTTGGTTGTTCTGACAATATCATTTATATCAATGAGTTTTGTCGATAGTTTTCAGAAACTGGTTATAGCAGCAACGATTTATGGAGTGGGTTTTGCGTTACTGTTTCCACTTATGACATCTTTATTGGTGATTCACATACGCGGCGTTTCTCGGAGTATGGCTTTAGGTATATACACTGCAGCCTTTGATCTGGGCGTAGCTGCAGGCGTGATGTTGGGCGGTTTTA
The DNA here is from genome assembly GCA_028706065.1 of Tepidanaerobacteraceae bacterium. Taxonomy (GTDB): domain Bacteria; phylum Bacillota; class Thermosediminibacteria; order Thermosediminibacterales; family Tepidanaerobacteraceae; genus JAQWCA01. Next base: position 967 of record JAQWCA010000072.1, on the reverse strand, counting down.
GTAAATATGTCGATTTTAAGTGGCTTTATCTTATCTTGGCGATTTTGCCATTTATCGGGTTTTGCCTCTATCAGTATGTCTATAGGCCCTTTATACAAAAAAATCTCCAGGAGCCTGAAATAGTTTAGCGATATATTACAAAGTATTAAATCAATAGGAGGTTTAAACGTGGGTATATTGTCGTGTTACCAATTGCCACATCCTCCAATTATGGTGGAGGAAGTGGGGGGAAGAGAAACACAAAAAATAGTATCCTCCATCGAAGCTGCCAATATGGTGGGAAGGGAAATAAAAGAACTGTCACCAGATACGTTGGTAATTATTTCTCCCCATGGCCCTATCTTTGCCGATGCCATATGTATTTATGATTTTCCTCTAAAAGGGAATCTATCATCTTTTGGCGCACCGGAAGTTAGAATGGAGTATAATGCTGATGAAGATTTAAAAGATGAAATCATACATAGGGCACAACAAAGTAACATTCCCGCTATAAAGTCCAGTGAAATTAAGCTTTCAAGTTACGGATTTGGCGAACAACTGGACCACGGGGTAACGGTCCCGATGTATTTTATTAACAAGTTTTCTTCAAATTTTAAGCTGTTGCCGCTAGCCTTTGGTATGCTGCCTTATGAAGAATTGTACGCTTTTGGAAAACTTATCGGTGAATCAGCCAAAGCCTTGAACAAAAAAGTTGTGTTGATAGCCAGCGGAGACTTTTCTCATAGGCTGACCTACGATGCTCCGGCTGGATATGCCCCTCAAGGGAAGATGTTTGATGAGAAACTGGTTGCTATATTAAAAGAATTTGACATTGAAGCTTTGTCAAATATGGATCCTTCCCTTATCAAAAACGCCGGTGAATGTGGTTTAAGGTCTATTTGGATAATGGCTGGGGCTCTTGACGGTTATAGGGTTGAGCCTGAAGTGCTTTCTTATGAAGGGCCTTTTGGTGTGGGATATTGCATAG
>JAQWCA010000071.1 GCA_028706065.1 Tepidanaerobacteraceae bacterium | reverse complement strand
ACTTGAGGATCAATCTCCTATGCCTGAACCGAATTTTCAAGAAGTTTTTCCAAAAAGCATAACAGTGCTTGATGTCAACGAAACAGTGCCGGTAAATATAAGAGAATTGCCGTCTACAGATTCCAAAAGCTTGGGCGTTGTATATGGAAATCTCATGCATATAGATGTGGTAAAGCATTTAGACAGTGGATTTTCGGAAGTCTCGACATGGGATTACAATACAATGAAAGATATAAGTGGTTTTGTACAAACCAAATATATAAAAGAAATCAAACTTGACGAAAAATATAAAGTGGTAGTGGACTTGAGCGAACAGAAAGTACATATCTATGAAAATGACAGTATTGCCAAGACATTTTTATGTTCGACCGGTCTGGATAAAAAAGATTACGGCACACCCAAAGGCTTTTACCGCATTGGTGAACGAGGTGACTCCTTTTACAGCCCGAAATATAAACAAGGAGCCTACTATTGGGTGAGATTTAACAATAACTATCTTTTCCATAGTGTCCCCTTTGATGAAAACAAAGAACTCATTGAAGATGAAGCAGCCAAATTAGGCCAAAAAGCCTCTCATGGATGCATACGTCTTTCTATGGATGATGCCCTATGGTTTTATAAAAACGTCCCTCAGGGCACCCCGGTTGTAATCAGGAATTAAACCACCTGTCATAGAAGCTCTCATCGAGGGCTTCGTATTTTTTACTTCTTAAAAACTCTTCAAACTCTTTAAGATTGACATTTTTGTATTTGAAAGTTTCAAGATAGGATTGGAAAAAGTCCACTAAGTTCTCTTCGCCTATTTGACTTCTCAGGTCGTCATAAAACAACACACCGGATACATAAACCACCGCAAAATACTCTCGATGGTTTTTGAATAGTGGCAGAGGATCCAACATGTGCCGTGGATTATTCTCAATAAAATCCACAGTGGTGTCCACTTGTCTGCCGAAGTACGACTCTCGTCCAGGTTGCCCGTATCGCTTTTCAAAGTAATAAGCGGTGGAAAACTCAGTTATTCCCTCATCAATCCAGGGTTCATTTATTTGATCGCTCCCTATTAAGTTATACCACCACTGATGAGCCACCTCATGAGCGGTGGATCTTTCCAGGGATGTACTTGAAATATGTGGTTCCTTGTATTTTGTAGTGTCCATCATTATAAAGGTAGAAAACTCCATACCTCCCGGGTAGTAGTTAGCTTCAGCAATCCTAAGCTCCGGATAGGGATATTTTCCAAAAGCTTTATTGAAGATATCAAGAGCGTATTTTGCAACGTTTAGTACCATAAAGCCACCCCGTTTGTCTTCAGGATGAAAATAAGATGTTATTTTTATCCCATCGATTACCTCAGTGGCAGTTTGGTAATTGTTGCTTATAGTAGCTGCAAATTCTCGTATTTGGTCTATGGAGTAAATAAAAGTTACTTGGTTACTTTGTAAAAGAGTTTTTTCTAGAACCCCTGATGCAGCCACAGTAAAATCTTTTGGGACTGTAAAGCTCACCGTATAATCAGAGATATCGCTATAAGTGCAGTCACCTATAGCATAGTGTTTGTCAAAACACCACTTACCATCTTTGTATACTGTCAATATTGGATACCAGTTTCCTAAAGACATAGTGATTTTATCTTTTCCGAAGGTCTGATATCCAAATCTAAATCGGGCTTTCGGAACGGTAAGTTCAAAACTGATATATATATTTGATATATCTTTCGTGCCCATCGGACTATCTAAAGGTAGTTCAAGTATTTGATCATCTTCGGCCAGCGACCAGGTAAGGTTTTTTCCATCTTGTTTTATTTCATCAATCTTAATTCCACCATAATTAATGCCTTGAGGAAAGGCGCGATATAGGTCTTCTTTAAAAAAAGGTATATGCTCAGAGCTCGAAAACATGTTGGGATAAAGATGGAAGTAGAGATTATCAATGATATTTTCAGTATTATTCACGTAAGTCAGATCCATCTCGGCCCTTATCTTGTTTTTCCCGTCATAATGAGCTTTGATGTCGTAAATATGCCTCTCAGGTGGTTCGAAAGTTATATAAACCTCATCATCAGGTTCTGCTTCTGTTTCTACCATTGGAGGAGAAAATGTATTTTTTAAAAGTAAAAACATCGAAAACATTATCATAATAATAACAGTAAATGCAATAACCCTTTTCAACAGACATCCTCCTAAGATTACTATGAGTTCATTATTTTCCCATATATTGTATACATCATATTTATTCTATTTAAATGCGATATATCCTTTTTTAGGCATGATAAAAACGTCGAATATAGTAAAAATATATCTAAAAATACATCTATATTTATACAAAAATCTTTTTAAAACTCTAGTTTCCCAGAGGCTTCCTTGGCACTTAAGCCTTTTAAATCAATACATAGATAACTATAAAATTAGCCCTGATATGTTTATGTATATATCAGGGCTAATTCTATGTTATATTTATGCTTTCTTACTACATCCTAAAACATTCCTCATTTTATGTACCACCATATCCTTAATGGCATCTCGGGCTGGTTTGAGATACTGTCTTGGATCAAAATGTGATGGATTTTCTGCCAGATGTTTTCGAACTGATGCCGTCATAGCTAGGCGAAGGTCTGTATCTATATTGATTTTACATACTCCCATTTCAGCGGCCTTTCGAAGCATGTTTTCTGGTACCCCTTGGGCTCCGGGGATTTCACCACCATATTTATTACAGAGTTCTACAAATTCAGGCAACACTGAAGAAGCACCGTGCAGAACAATTGGGAATCCAGGTAACATATTTGATATTTTTTCTAATCTGTCAAAATCCAGTCGGGGCTCACCTTTAAACTTATAAGCTCCATGACTGGTTCCAATTGCAATTGCCAGTGAGTCTACACCGGTTCTTTCAACAAATTCAACTGCTTCATCAGGATCAGTAAATATTGCGTCTTGCTCCGAAACCTTGACAGCATCTTCTATTCCTGCCAGTCTACCCAGTTCGGCTTCCACTACGGCACCTCGTTTATGAGCATAATCCACTACCCTTTTAGTTAATTCTATGTTTTCTTCAAAGGGGTGTTTTGATCCGTCAATCATGACTGATGTGAAGCCGTCATCAATGCAAGCTTTACATATTTCGAAGTCTTCACCGTGGTCTAAGTGAAGAACTATAGGAAGGCCAGTATCTTCGATTGCTGCTTCGACTAGTTTTTTCAAGTAAACCGGTTTAGCATATTTTCTAGCACCGGCAGATACTTGTAGTATGAGGGGAGCTTTTTCCTCTTGAGCTGCTTCTACGATTCCTTGAATAATTTCCATGTTGTTAACATTAAATGCTCCTACAGCATATTTACCTTGGTAAGCCTTTTTAAACATTTCTTTTGATGTTACTAACGGCATTGATAAACCTCCTATTTTCTTATTACGTATAAGTATATTACAAAAGACGAAAAATTGAAAGTTCAACTGTTTGTTTTATGACAAAGAGGATACTCGTGCCGAAATGTTGAATAATAACGTATTATAGCATCTCTTAGGAGGAATTTTAGTGGCAAGATATGTTATTGGTATCGATTTGGGAGGTACAAAAATAGCCACCGGTTTAATAAATGAAAGAGGAGAAATCATTAAAAAAGTAACAATGCCGACTTTAGCTGCAGAAGGGCCTAAAACGGTAATTGCTCAAGTGAAAGTCAGTGTTTACGAAGTTATTAAGAAAGCCTCTATAGATATAAATGAAATTCTAGCTATAGGGGTTGGGGCACCGGGCCCAATGGATGTAGAAAAGGGAGTTATTAAAAATCCGCCAAATCTGCAAGGCTGGGATGATATTCCCCTTCATAACATACTTTTGGATGAATTTAAATTACCCATTGGTTTGGAGAATGATGCCAATGCTGCAGCACTAGGAGAAAACCTCTATGGGTCGGGCAAGGGTATAGATAATTTTATGTATATAACCATCAGTACGGGTATTGGAGGCGGGGTAGTAGTAGACGGTAAACTTTTCAAAGGGGCTAACGGCAATGCAGCAGAGATTGGCCATTCCACAATAAACTTTGAAGGGCCTCTATGTGGCTGTGGTAATAAGGGTTGCTGGGCAGCCTATGCTTCAGGGTCGGCTTTAGCTCGGTTTGCGCGGGAGGGTATTAAGAATGGGCAAAAAACTGTTATTAAGGATATTGTAGGGGATGAAAACATAAAGGCAGAACATATTTTTGCCGCTGCAAAACAGGGGGATGATTATGCCATAGAATTGATAGGTAGGGAAGGGTATTTCTTGGGTGTGGGCCTTGCTAATATGGTAAATATCTTTAACCCCGAGTGTATTGCCATCGGTGGCGGTCTTACTCATGAATGGGACATGTTTTACGATCGTATGCTTTACGTGATGAAGGAAAAGGCTTTAAAGGCCAATGTGGAGATTGTGAAAGTAGTGAAGGCCACATTGGGTTCTGATGTAGGAATGATCGGTGCTGCTGCGGTGGCTTGGAATGTATTATAGCCAAATCATCGTAACAAGACTTTTATTCGAAAAACAATGGGGACCCTCTCGTGTTAGATAATTAACCCACAGTGTGGTAAAATATAGTTATCATGACAGGGAGGGTTTTTCTTGTTTGTAAACCAGTTGAGCTCCACTTATCATCAAGCCAAACGATACAAACAAATAATAAATATTCTGATTAAATACGGTTTCGGATATATCGTTGAGAGAGTCGGTATAATCTTGCCTAAAGGAATTGTCAGAGAAAAGCCGGATCTGACTGATAAGATGATTACTGCACAAAAAGTGGTTATGATGCTTCAGGAGTTAGGGCCAACATTTATCAAACTGGGGCAACTTTTAAGCACAAGACCTGACATAATCCCTGAAGATTATATAAAGGAGCTGAAAAGACTTCAGGATGATGTAGCACCCTTTAGCTTCGAAAGGGTTAAAAGTCAGATAGAAGAGGAATTGGAGTCAGGCCTAGCTGATATTTTTTTATCTTTTGATGAAAAGCCTCTAGCTGCAGCATCTATAGGTCAAGTACATCGTGCCTTGTTGAAAAATGGCCAAGAAGTTGTGGTTAAAGTCCGTCGGCCGGAAATCGACAAAATAATGGCCGTTGATTTAGAAATAATTCTGAATCTTACCCGACTGGTGGAAAAACATATTCCCGAAACACGGTTTTACGACCCGGTTGGTAAAGTTGAGGAATTTACTGAGGCCATGTACAAGGAACTGGATTTTACACGAGAAGGTTTTAATATAGATAAATTCCGGCAAAACTTTGAAGGAGATGAAACTATCTATGTTCCCCGAGTTTTCTGGGAGGCTACCACTCAGAGGATACTCACCATAGAATACATCAAGGGCTATAAGGTTACGCAATCAAGTAAGATATCCGAACAGGGCTTGGATAGGAGTAAGATAGCAGAAAACGGTGCCAAGGCTATAATGAAACAAATCTTTATACACGGTTTTTTTCATGGTGATCCTCATCCAGGCAATATCTTGATTAGGCCTGACGGTAAAATAGTTTTTATAGATTTCGGTATGATGGGTCGTATCGACAAATACACCAAATATAAATTGGCAGAACTTATCATCGGTGTTATAAATAAAGATGCCGGGAAAATTGTCAGTGTCTTGCTTGATCTGAGCCAAATCGAGGAAGATTTGAATACAGTTAATATGGAGCTTGATGTGGAAGATTTGGTAGAACGCTATTACGGTAAAAGCTTAAAAAACATGAATATGTCAAAGCTGTTAAATGAAGTATTTACGATTATAGCTAAATATAGAATTATTCTACCCTCAAATTTCACTCTTTTATTAAAAAGCCTCATAACCATAGAAGGCGTCGGCCTTGAACTTGATCCGGATTTTAATATATTTGAGGTAGCCAAACCTTTTGTGAATAAGATGCTTCGAGAACGTTACGACCCCCGGCATTTATTGAAAGAGACGTTATCAACTCTGGGAGAGTTCAACAAATCTCTTATGCTCATTCCGAAGCTTATAAGCGGCTTATATCAACGGACGAAAATCGATAGTATCAAGTTGGATTTTGAAACTCGGGGTACCGAAAGGGTGCTTTCCGAACTGAATAGAATGATAAATCGCCTAGTATTCAGTCTCATAGTGGCCTCTCTGATAATTGGTTCATCCCTGATAATACAAGCTGATGTGGGCCCCTTCCTTTTCGATTATCCGTTTCTAGGGGTCTTGGGCTTTGTGGCTGCGGGTTTACTGGGAATTTGGCTGATAATATCCATTCTCCGCACAGGGAAAATATAAAAAAGGCCCCATTGAACCATTTAAACAAAGGAAGCCTCGAACATTTTTGAATTGTATCTGATTTGACAAAAACCCACCTTTGTGAAGAGTTGCAAATAAGTTGTTATCAGGTGGGTTTACTGTTTGCCTAAGCCGGTACCGTAAATACATATCTGGTTTTTGCCTATACGCTTGGCTTTTAAGAGAGCTTCATCAGCTTTTTTTATCAAATCTTCCTTACTGATTATGGTTTTTGATAAGGAACATATACCGGCACTAACAGTTACATTAACATTATGATCATTATCGATATGGGTTTGAGCACTGTGGTTTACCTTCTTGAGTAATCTAAGAATACGGCCCCAAATTGTAGAGCTTCTTATAAGCAGATTGTTAGTCTTTTTATTTATTGAACTGCCAGTATTAGAAAACACCTCAGGGGTTATCAACTGATATTTAAAAATCTTTTTTCTTATTCTTTCCAAAAGAGTGTATGCAGATTCTTCATCGGTTTCCGGCAGTATAACGGCCAGTTCATCTCCGCCGTAACGAGCTAAAACATCGCTGGTTCTTAAATTGTTTTGTATAACACGGCCGATTTCTTTTAACAGATAATCCCCAAACATATGGCCATAGTTATCATTGTATTGTTTGAAATTATCGATATCCATAATGACCAAACTTAATGGACGCTTGTAACGCAATGCTCTGTCCATTTCTTTGGCAAGAGTTTCTTTAAAATACCGATGATTGTATAGGCCCGTCAAACTGTCCCTGATAGCCAACTCTTCCATGGATTTAAATAGTAGAGCATTTTTTATAGCCATTGAGATTTGAGAGGCAACGGTTTCAACTAATCTGCATTTATCCTCAGGTAAAGGGGTTTTAGTGTTGATATTGATAATACCGATGCACTTATCCGATGTCACTAGAGGAACGGAGTATACAGATCTAAATGTTACCTTTTGTTCCTGGGGGAATTTAAATTGCGAGTCTTTTGATATATCTTTAACTAAAATAGGCTTTTTATCTAGAAATACTTTACCGGCGATACCTTGTCCTGGCTTTAACACAACCTTATCCATGACATCTTTGGAAAGCCCGACGAAAGCCGCATTTTTTAACAGGCCCTTCTTTTTGTCAAATATCATTATTGAACATGAATCGCATTTTGTAAGATCATAAATGGTTTTTACCGAAACATCAAGAGCATTATTGAGTTTATAACTAGAAACTAAGCTATCGGTAGTATTATATAGAATATCTGAATGTTCCTTATCCTTTTCCAAGTTTTCCAAGTTATTATACAACATTTGATTCTCTAGATATAATACTCTGTATTTACTTGATAACTGTTTTAGTTGATGATAAAACGGCATAAATCCCATAAGTCTTATGAAGTATATAAGAAATACCGGTTCTTCATGAGTCGCCTTTTCAGTACCGTTAATTTTCTTTACAAAACTATATAAGCTTGATATTATCAGGGTTAAGATAAAGATTGGTATTACAAGGAAAACTAACCCGAGTAAAAGAGTTAAAATTAGCTTTGACTCGCTTTCCGGCAGCAATACCGAGATGAAAATGACAGGAAGAATAAGACAAAAAACTGCTATAAAAATATATATTCTTATTTCAAACCTTTTAAAAACACTCGTGGAAATCACTTCCTTTTAAAGGAAATCTAAGTAAATATAGGAATAAAGACCTATCTAATCATACCATTAAGACTAATATAAAACAATGTTATAAAAATTGATCACCAATTGACTCGGTAATATTGCCAAATAAAATACAGGAAAATAAACGGTCATGTCGAATATAAAGTAAGAGTGAAAGTATCTAAGATTTCGGGAGTGAGATATATGAGTAAATTATTAAAGCTTTTTATGGTCTTAATAGCAGTAGCAGTTTTTTCAATATTTGCCTTAGACGTAAAAGCGGGCATTGCAGAACCTGGATCCGACAGTGATCCGCTTGTTACCAAAAGCTATGTCGATAAGGTTGTTTTAAATATGAAACAATATGTAGATGCGATGTCCGGCGGCTCTATGAGTTTTGAAATAGTATACATAGAGAAAGATCAGCGAATTATTGGTGATAAAGGGTCAGAAATTATCTTAAGAAGCGGTATTGCCACTGTTGTAGATAGTGGTAATGGCGGATTGGCAGATATAACTGCAGGTAAAGATACAATCGATGGAGAAAACGTTATCCAAAATCACCTACTCATTGTACCTCGTGATGATGGGCGGGGCGTAAAAGCTGAGACTGATAATGTGGTATTGCTTGTAAGAGGCGGTTACAC
>JAQWCA010000070.1 GCA_028706065.1 Tepidanaerobacteraceae bacterium | reverse complement strand
GAAGCAAAACTGTGAGCGCCTTGGAGCAACTATTGTAGTACCGGAGGTAAAGGATGCAAGAATTCCAGATGAAGATAAATTTAGTAGGTTTGATAAAGTCTTGATTGATGCCCCTTGCTCCGGGCTTGGTGTTATTCGAAGAAAACCTGATATAAAGTGGTCGAAAAAGCCTGAAGACATTATGTCTCTAAGAGTAAAGCAGCAAGGTCTTCTCAAATTGTGTTCGAATTACGTAAAGCCTGGAGGCATTTTAATTTATAGCACATGCAGTATAGATCCGAAAGAAAACAATGAAATTATTGATAGATTTCTTGCAAAAAATGAGCATTTTATTTATGATGATTTAAGACCATACTTACCCCAAAAACTTCATGATGATATTAAAAAACCCTATGGTCACATCACATTATATCCTAATATTCACGGTACAGATGGTTTTTTCATTGCGCGTTTAAAAAAGGTCAAAGCTTGAGGAGATTTTATGAATAAAATTAACTTAAAAGGCTATACATTAACTCAAATGGAAGAGTTTTTAAAACAATTAGGAGAACCAGCCTACAGAGCTAAACAGATTTTTAAATGGATATATAAAGGTCAAACCCAGTTTGAGAATATGACTGACCTACCAAAAAAATTAATAAAAAAACTGGAAAACAGTGCTTATATTAGCATGGTAAATATATATAAGAAGTATGAATCTGATATTGATGAAACGGTAAAATACATTTTTTTACTGGAAGATCGCAATATGGTCGAGAGTGTAAAAATGAAGTATTCTTTTGGTATTACTGCATGTATTTCCAGCCAAGTAGGTTGTCCTATGGGGTGTGTCTTCTGTGCTTCAACGGAAGGGGGAATTGTGCGAAATTTGTCTTGGGGAGAAATGACGGATGAAGTTCTAGCGATTGAAAATGATTCAAATGAAAAAGTAAGTCGTGTAGTTGTAATGGGAAGTGGTGAACCACTATTAAACTACGAGGAACTAATACAGTTTTTAAAGGTTATGAATTCACCTTTGGCTTTTAATATAAGTTTAAGAAGACTTACTGTATCCACCTGTGGAATAGTTCCAGGAATTATTCGTCTTTCAGAAGAAGGTATGCCAATAACCTTAGCGGTTTCATTGCATGCTCCCAATGACGATATTCGAAACAGCCTTATGCCTATAAATAAGCAATATCCAATTTTACAATTGTTAGATGCATGTAAATATTATATAATAAAAACTAAAAGGCGTATCACTTTCGAATATGTGCTAATTTCCAATATAAATGATACTGAACAATGTGCTCAAGAACTTTCGAACTTATTAGAAGATCTGTTATGTCATGTGAATTTGATACCTCTTAATCCGGTGGAAGGTAAAAACTTAAACAGGAGTGATCCTGTACGTGTCCGAAGGTTTGAGAAGATACTTTTGGACGAAGGAATTTCGACAACTGTTCGAAGGGAAATGGGGGGCGACATAAAAGCTGCCTGTGGTCAGCTCCGGCGAAGTTTATTGATGGGGTGAAATAATGATTGGTGTAATAAAAAGTGATGTGGGGAAAGTTCGTCCAAACAATGAAGATGCATATTATTTCCCTAAAGAAGATGATAATCTTCCACAGCTCTTTATTGTAGCTGATGGCATGGGAGGCCATCAAGGGGGCGAGATTGCAAGTAAAATAGCGGTTAAAGAAGTGTCTTTATATATAAACAAGCATTTACATGAAGGTTGTAACGATAAGCAGGTTAAAAAAGTCCTAAAACTTTCCTTAGACAAAGCTAATAGCCAAATACTCGAATTTTCACTAAAAAATCAAGAGTACTCAGGTATGGGAACTACAATAACATTGGCTCTATTTCATGATAAACATTTATATATAGGACATGTTGGTGACAGCAGAGCTTATAGGGTTAGAGATAATTACATGGAGCAGATGACCAAGGATCATTCCTTAGTATGGCAATTAGCCGAACAAGGTCGTATAACTATGGAAGAAACTATAAACCATCCGATGAAAAATGTAATTACAAAAGCCTTGGGCACTGATGAAATATTAGAGCCTGATATCTTAGAGTTTGATTTCCAAGATCATGACACGATAATATTATGTAGTGATGGACTTACAAATATGTTAGAAAATGATAGCATCAAAAACATTGTCTGCAGTTTAGAGCCTGAACAGGCAGTTCAAAAATTGATAGAAGAAGCTAATTCAAAAGGTGGGCAAGATAATATTACTGTAGGTATAATTAAAGCGGGCAAAGTGGGGATGTGAAAAACATGATAGGGAAGATCTTAGGCAATCGATATACAATTTTGGAAGAAGTCAACGGTGGAGGTATGGCTGTAGTTTATAAGGCACGCTGTAACCTACTTAACAGAATTGTAGCAATAAAAATATTAAAATCAGAGTTTGCCGGTGATGAAGATTTTGTAAGGCGTTTTAGAAGGGAAGCTCAAGCAGCTGCAAGCCTATCTCATCCAAACATAGTAGGGATTTATGATGTAGGAGAAGAAGATGGTCTATATTATATAGTGATGGAATATGTAGAGGGTTATACTTTAAAAGAACTGATAAAGCAAAAAGCCCCAATACCTCTTACAGAAGTCATTGAAATGGGCGTACAAATATGTGATGCTTTGGAATGCGCTCATAAAAATAAAATAGTGCACAGAGATATAAAATCTCAAAATATCATGATAACTACTGATAGAAGAATCAAAGTCACAGATTTTGGAATTGCTCGAGCTGCCGGAGGTTCAACCATTACCAATACTGGAAATGTTTTTGGTTCGGTTCAGTATTTTTCACCGGAACAGGCCAGAAGTGATGTGGTAGACGAAAGATCAGATTTGTACTCGGTAGGTATAGTATTATACGAAACTTTTACTGGGCAGCTACCTTTTAACGGGCAGACACCTGTGGCTATTGCACTAAAGCAAATCCAAGAAAAACCGGGATTTATCACAAATATAATCCCCGGTTTTCCTGAACAACTTGAATGGATTGTTCAAAAATGTTTGGTGAAAGAACCCGATGATCGATATCAAAGTGCCGGAAAGCTAAGGAGCGACCTTATAAATGCTTTGTCTAGTGCAGAAGTGATCAACTTTAAACCAGAGAATATAGATAATACATTAGTGATGGATAATATTGAAGACAACTCATCGTCATTTAATCCTAAGCCTGTTAGAAAAAAACCAAAAAGAATCTTCAGAGGTATAGCAATCGCTGCATTTTTTATTGTAATTTTTGGCATATTTTCGTATCTGGGAGCAACCTTAGCAAAAAGGTATTTTGAGGTGCCCGAAGTCTTAGTGCCTAATGTAATTGAATTACAAGAAGAAGAAGCCACTGCGAGATTAAGAGAGAAGAACTTAGATTATCATATTGCAGATAGAATTTTCGACTCTGCTCCTGCGGGGCAAGTGATTGATCAAGATCCTAAGGGAAATCAGAAGGTAAAAGTTAATCACCCTGCTATAGATTTGGTAATCAGCAAAGGTCCTAAACCTGGCATAGTGCCTAATATTATCGGGATGAATGAGCAGGCCGGTATTGCCTTGCTTGAGAACAGTGGTTTTGAGAAAGGTCGTACCATTAGAGAAAATTCAGACGATATTCCCGAAGGGGTAATAATGGATCAAAATCCCCGAGATGGTCTTACTTTAGCTGAAGGGGAGTTAATTAACCTTACAGTGAGTTTAGGTCCTGAAATAGTTGATGTGCCTACCCTAATCGGTAAAACCCTAGATGAGGCAAAGAAGTTATTGGGGGAGAAAAATATACCGCTTAGCAGTGTTTCTGAAAAACCCGATCAATCTCCTAAAAATACTGTAATTGAGCAGAATCCAAAACCAAATGAGGCTATAGAACCCAATGGTTCCATAAGTCTGGTTATTAGTAGTGGGCCTGTTCAATTAAAAACAGTGACTATTCCCATACTACTTCCTTCCGAACCTTCGGAGATTACTGTAAAGATTATTGTGTCCGATGATATCGGTAAAAATCGTAATGCTTACCTTAAAAAGCATACTCCTGAAGATAGCCCTTTAAGCGTTCCTATAGAAGGGGCAGGAGAGATGGAAATAGAAGTATGGTTGGATGATATACTATATTATAAGGGAAAAGTCTAAATCAAAAGCGGGTGTAAACCCGCTTATATCTTGTTTCATATAGCATAAGTGTGATTTGTATCAATAATTTCAGAAAGAGGTAAGATATATGATTAAAGTAGCACCTTCTATTTTATCAGCGGATTTTAGCTGTCTGTTGGATGAGGTTAAAAGAGTGGAAACAGGCGGCGCTGACCTTTTACATATAGATGTTATGGACGGTCACTTTGTACCTAACATTACCTTAGGACCACCGGTATTATCCTGTTTAAAAGGTAAAACAAATCTACCGTTTGATGTACATCTTATGATTGAAAATCCAGAAAATTATATTGAAGATTTTATAAAAGCCGGGGCAGAAATTGTTACTGTCCACGTAGAGGCTACAATGCATTTACATAGAACGATAAACTACATAAAAAGCCTTGGTATAAAACCGGGCGTTGCCTTGAACCCTTCAACATCTCTTGATACTATTAAATATATACTTGATGATGTATCCATGATACTATTAATGAGTGTTAATCCTGGTTTCGGTGGACAAAAGCTTATTCCTGGTATGATAGAAAAAATAAGTGAATTAAAGGGAATTATTCAACAAAAAAATCCGGAAATTTTAATAGAAGTAGATGGTGGTATCAATGTGGATAATGCATTGGATATAATCAAAGCTGGGGCAGATATATTGGTGGCCGGTGCTGCAATTTATAAATCACCCAATCCGAAAGAGGCGATAAAAAAATTAAAAAAGGAATAATTAGCCGAATTCAGGTATCAGAAACCCGGTATATGGAATATAATAAAATAACCGGGGACTTTTTGGTGGCAGGGGGTGGTTAAGTGTGGGGACACCTTAACATAAAAAAAATACTAGGAATTGGGGCAGCAATATCTGGAGTAGCCGTATTGATCATTAGCCTGCCTTCATGGATATGGATGCTGGCTACAGGTGGCTTTCTTATTTGGTTTGGATGGATTTTGTTTACCACTAATTGATGAAGGGGGTGGGGTAAATGCGAATATATGTTTTAAAACTCCCAAAGACCCTCGGTAAGTTTGTTAAAACCATTCTAGGTCTGTTTGGCCATGGCAAGTAAAAAAGCGTGCTAATTTGGCACGCTGCTTTTTATTCGGCTCTTTTAACTTTGCCGGAACGCAAACATCTGGTGCATACATTAATTCTCTTTATATGACCATTTAGATCAGCTTTGACCCGGCGAATATTTGGAGCCCATGTGCGTTTGGATCTTATATGGGAATGGCTGAGTTGTATGCCTTTCCTTGAAAGCTTGCCACAAACTTCACACTTTGCCATTATTGCACCTCCTCTACTATATGACAAAAGTATTTTATCATATAAATAAGGGCTCCGCAATAAAGAAAAGTTTTGAGTTATAAATAAATATCACTTTAATTGTGAAAAAAATATAAAATATATTATAATGGATGTAAATGATGATTAACAATTTGAAGGGAGGTAGCTAGTTGAGGAACATTATTAAAAACACTCTAGGTGAAATAGAGATATCTAAAGAGGTAATAGCTATCCTTGCCGGTAATGCAGCAATGGAATGTTATGGTTTGGTAGGAATGGCTTCAAGAAAAATGAGCGATGGTTTGACTGAGCTTTTAGGCCGGGAAAACCTAGGTAAGGGTGTAGAGGTAAAGATAAGTGAAGATATGTTTACGGTAGATTTATACATTATTGTTCAATATGGTACTAAAATACACGAGGTTGCCAATAATGTTATTGATAAAGTAAACTTTATCTTAAAGAACACACTAGGATTTAGCCCTGATAGAACAAATGTAGTAGTTCACGGAGTTAGGACAAAGTAAGATATGGGGAGGTTTTCCGGATTGGTTATTGAAAGAATTGAAGGAAGCCTACTAAAAAAGGCTATAATTCATGCTGCTTTTATATTAAGGCAAAATAAAAAAACTGTAGATGCTTTAAATGTGTTTCCTGTGCCTGACGGGGACACTGGGACAAATATGTCGCTTACGATGGATCAGGCTGCTAGGGAATTGGAAAAAATATCAGTAAACTCTCTGAAAAAGGTTGCAGATACTGCAGCTTGGGGTTCACTGATGGGTGCAAGAGGAAACTCCGGCGTTATACTATCTCAGCTGTTCAGGGGATTTGCTCAAGGTATACCGGCTCACAAGCTTAGCATTGGCTCAATGGAGCTTGCTATGGCCTATAAAAGTGGAGTAGATGCGGCATACAGAGCGGTAATGAGGCCAGTAGAAGGCACAATATTGACAGTTGCTCGTGAAACTGCTGACAAGATGATTTCAGAGGCTAAACGAACCGGCGACTTGGAAGTAATACTTTCTAACACTTTGACATATGGTGAAAAGGTTCTAGATAAAACACCGGAGATGTTAAAAGTCTTAAAAGAGGCAAAAGTTGTGGATGCAGGAGGAAAAGGTCTCTTATATCTGTTATCCGGATGTCTTGACGTGATAAAGAACCCAGAACTGGAGTTTTCAATTTCTGAAAAAGAAGTTGTTGACCCTGTTGAAAACATAAGATCTCATAATTCAACCCAAGAAATAATGTATATGTATTGTACCGAGCTTTTTATAACAGGGAAGCAAATAGATATTGAGAAACTCAAATATGAACTATCTGATTTAGGAGATTCAATGATAGTGATAGGCACGGGAGATCTAGCAAAAATTCATATTCATACTAATAATCCTGATATGGTCTTAGGCTGTTCTTTAAAATGGGGAGAGCTATCAAAAATAAAAATTGATAACATGAAAGTTCAACACCGGGAACTGATTAGTGAATCGGGTGAGAGCCAAGACAAAGAAGATAATGAACCTTTGAAAGGATATGGAATAAGTGAAAGGGATATTGGTGTGATTGCTGTTTCTCAGGGTGATGGTTTGAATGAGATTTTTAAAAGTATGGGTGCGGATACTATTGAAGGTGGTCAATCAATGAATCCGAGTACAGAAAATATTTTGTCAGCAGTAGATAAAAAAGCATACAAAAATACCATCATTTTACCAAACAACAAAAACATAATTTTGACTGCCGAACAAGTTAAGGTATTGTCTAAGAAAAATATTTATGTCGTACCGTCAACATCAATACCACAAGGCATATCAGCTTTGCTTGCGTTTAACCTCGATCTTTCTGTAGAAGAAAATATTTCAAAAATGACACAGAGTATTAAAAATGTAATTTCCGGTGAAGTAACTTATGCCGTCAGAGACACCAAATGGAATGGAACTCTTATTCAAGAAGGAGATATTTTAGGAATAAAAGATGGCAAGTTGTTAATAGTTGAAAAGGATCAAGAGGAAGTACTTAAACAGTTAATAGGTCTTATGACGGAAGGAAGGCAAGACGGAATAATAACCGTGTATTACGGAAAAGACATAGAAGATTCCTCAATACAAAAAACAGTAGGTGCTCTAGAAGAAAAACATAAGAATTTTGATGTAGAGTATTACGCTGGGGGACAAAGCTTGTATTATTATATAGTTTCTGTAGAATGAGGGCGTGATTTTTATGGATGTGCTATTAGATATAAAGAATATTAAAGGTATTGGCCCCACCAGAGCTCGACTGCTTTATAAAATGGGGATACACTCCATAAAGGATGTCCTGTTTTATTTTCCAAGAGACTATCTTGACCTGACACCATTGACATTTAAGCAGGGCATGGAAGATACAGTAGGTGCATATCCATGCATTGTTATAGGTTTGGCGGTTAGTAAAAAAGTCCGATCAGGTATTTATATAACAAAACTGCCTATTACTGACGGTCAAAACAAGGGTTATGCAGTTTTTTTCAATCAACCATATATTGGAAAGAGCTTCTATCGCAATCAGAAACTGTTGTTAATTGGAAAAATGAAAAAGAACTTTGGCGTTTATGAGATATCCAGTCCAGAATGGATTAAATTTGAAAAGGACAAGCGTATTGAAATTGAAAGAATTTGTCCCATTTATCCATTGTCTAAAGGTATTTCACAGAAGCTGATGAAAAACACTGTAAAAAACGCAATTAATAGTTCTACTGGGCCAAAAGAAACTCTACCTGAGGAAATACTAAACAGATATAATCTATTATCTCTTAAGCAAGCCATAAAAAACATTCACTTTCCACAGAGTTTCAAGATGCTGGAAAAAGCTAGAGAAAGATTCATATTTGAGGAATTATTGCTATTTCAATTATATACAGGTTTATCCAGATACAATTTAAAAGCTAAAAAACGTAAGAATAGCTATAAAAATCTTGATTTAAAGCCTTTTTTATCGGGGCTTCCATTTTCCCCTACATCAGGCCAGTTAAAGGTCTTAAATGATGTTATAAATGACCTTAAATGTAAGCATGTTATGAATAGACTTGTTCAAGGTGATGTGGGATCGGGCAAAACTCTTATAGCATGTGCGGCACTGTATCTTAATGTAAAAAATGGATTTCAAGGTGTAATGATGGTTCCAACCGAAATCTTAGCAGATCAGCATTATCATACATTAAA
>JAQWCA010000069.1 GCA_028706065.1 Tepidanaerobacteraceae bacterium | reverse complement strand
TTTTAGGTTTTGTATGATATCTTTGTCTTGAGCGAAGTCCTCTCCAAGCTTTTTCTTGACACCTTCAACTCTGAAGTCATCCCATTCATTGTTGTAATTCAAGTCTACATAAGGCTCATGTTCATCTCGAGTCTGGTTTCTGTTATCATCACTATAGGGTTCAAAATAGCGAAAATCTTTGCCCGTAATTTCTACGATTTCCTTGCCTGCAGCACTGCCCTGTGTCGGTATTATCCGAGTTATTTGGGGATGACTGGTTGGCACCATATATGTAAAACCATCCTCTTTGCCGGCACTGGCACCGTCAGGATTGAGCACCACTATGGGCACCGTAATTCGATCTGTTTCCTTCTCTTTGGATAAATCCCCGGTAAAAGGGGGAACTTTCACCGTAATGATTTTTCCGTCAACACTGATAAAAGTATCTTCTTGTATGATTTCGACACCATTTATGAATACTCGAGTCTTATATGTGCCGTCATCTTTGAAGTCATTGCCTTGGATGTCTACCGTGTATCCTCCATCTGTGGAACCCTTGGCCGGGATAACTTCATGTATTTCGGGTTTTGATTGGGGCATGGTATAGTAGTAAAATCCCTGCTGATCTACCCGGCTGTCACGTTTGGTATCGGGATTTAGTACCGTAAGGTCATAGTAGCCGTCACCCAAAGTCAAGATAGGCACTTTGAAGATAATCTGGTTTTTATCGATTACTTTTACATTGTTCCCTGTGATTATTCCTTTATTATCAACCTTATATAGTGTCTGCATGTAAAGCCGCACTTCCGGAGATTCTTTGATAAGTAAACAAGTCACATCCTGTCCATTGATTTCTTCCGTTTTTATCTCAATGGGATAGTCACTGGACCCTTCTTTTGATGCAAAGATTTTATATTCTCCGTTGTCAGCTTTAACATTTATACTGTAAGTATTTTTCACTCCATCGGAAAGGATAGTATTCCCATTGGTATCTTGACGCAAAGTGTAAAACTTACCTAAATCGTTCGAGAATAGCACACTGTGCCAGTAATCTGCCATCCGCAAATACTTTCTTCCATCGACCGCTTCTTCTATGCTTAAAATTTCGTCTCTTATGAACTGACCGGATATTTCTTTTTCCGGTGGAGCATAGTATTGTAGCTTAATACGCTTAGAATCAGGGTCAATATTATATTCATTTATATCCCTGTTTTGAAGAAGTATCCGGGTACCGATGAGTTTGTGTATTTCCGTTGTGGTTGCCGTCGGATCCGGCGGCAAAAAGTTATCACCTTTGACTAATACCAAAGTGCCGGTATTACCTGCTTTAGGTGAAAAATCAGTGATACTCGGGTCAGTATAGGTCGTTACATATTGAAAATCCCTTATGGCAATGCCTCCGTCGGGATTCATCACTTGAAGTTGAGTCCTGCCTTCTCGACCGGGCGGAGCTTGAAAGGTAATGGTCTTGCCGTCACCTTCACGGTTGATTCCGGAAACTTCACGACCGTCAATAAAGACCTTTACATCTTGCAAAAAATTGCTCCCTTTTATAGTAACTGTTTCGCCGCCTTCTACTGTCACCACATCGGGAATGACACTCTCAATGATGGGAATCTTGTCTTCCTTTTCTATTAAAAACCTCACTGTTGTTTCGGCATCTGAGGATAGGCCTGGCTCTTTGGAGTTTTTCATGGGATTTGTGACGATAACGGATACATTGGTTTCCAATAAACTCTCAGACACACAAGTATCTGCCGGTATTATCATCAAAATCTTACTCCCAATCTCACTCCCTGAGGAACCGTCTAAAACATAGCCATTTTCATCAAGTACATAAAACTCAAGATTTTTATTTTCATTTTTATTTAAAACCAAACTGTTTGGGTCTTTATAGTTTCCGAAACTGACAATGGGATATACGGTTTCTCCCTGGTATTTATATACCGTTAGGTTTTTGCCGTAAAGAGCCACCATAAGTTCCTGAGGAATTTTATAACTGTCTTCATCTTTGATTACATGTATTTCATTAGGCACAATGCTTTGCACTTCGGGTTTAACCTTGCTCGGTATAAAAGTATAGCCCCAAAGTAGTTCTGCCCGTTCGGTAAAATTGTAAGTATTATTTTCTGTAACTACTCTGGTCTCCGTTACAACCACGACATCCTTTACCGGAGCATCTCCAATATCTATAGGTGGGATATTTACATCCAGCTTATCAATATCCGGAGTAAAAGTAGAGCTTTTTTGGACTGTAGCTTGATTACCTATAATAACCTTGACTTTTTTATCCAAGGATTCTATTTTGGAGCTGCGATAATAACTCTCACCTAAGTTTGCATATTTTACAATTAGTTCACCATTTTCAGCTTCTAAATGTTCCACTGTATGAGAAGAATCCAGTTTAAGATCATCAATATTCAAACTTCCAAGGTACCTGCCGGTAATAGTGGCCTCCGAACCGGTATCTGGTCCTTGATCAGGTTGCACAGTGTAAATGGTGGCACTGCGAGCCCCTTGGATGACCGTAAACTTCTCCGAATGAATCCACTCACGGGTGACCAATTCAGCGGGGTCACCGCTTTCAACCTTATTGGTCAAAACCACAAAATACTCACCGGCGAAAATTTTAGGCACTTCAACGGTGAGGATGTCCGGTTCCTTTTCTTCACCTACGATTTTACCCGGTTGATAGGTGGGATTCTGACCCCGGTTGGTAGTTTTATATGTATCAATACCATCGGTATCTTTTAAGAAATACACATCATAATCTCCCAGAGTGGTGGCAGTAAAATATACTCGGCTACCTTGAATTCCGCGATTTGGAAACATTTCAATATCATCGGTTATGTCAAGGTCTTTTACCAGTCGAAACTGTCCGTTATAGACATAAAATATCTCCATTTCCACGGGGTTTGTGTTGCCGCCAAACTGCACTTCCCCGGTTATAAACCGCCGCTCTATGTTGATGTTTTGAAGACCTAGCTCACCTGATGGCTTATCTATCTCGACAATGTTACTTTCGCTAAACTTGTCATTTTCAATTTCCTTATAAGATACACCACGACCGTATTTGACCGTAAATTCATTTATGTTGTCAGATACAAGTTTGAAGTCTGCACCCTTCATGACCAGTGTATCAACTTCAGCTTTCACTTTTGGGCTGACCGAAGTAATGGTTGGCATCTGACCCTTGTTCCCCAAGGGAATTTCTTTACCTTCCACTACAATTGATGTTATGTCTTTCAGCTTTTCCCACTGTTCTACCGTCTTAAACTCGAAATACAGGACCCCATCGGAATTTATAACAGGCGACCCCAATTCCAACGGTATTCCGGAGCTAATAGCAAGCACTTTTGCTCCGGACAAGTTTTTACCATAGATAGTGAGATGCATTCCTGTAGGAACCTGAGCACTGTCAAAGTCTTTTCTTATAGTCACCCTGGTCACAGTGAAATCGTCGGGATCAAAGGCATGAGCTTGGTCCAAAGGCACCATCATCAAAAGTAATCCTATTATTAATATTGAAGATAATATAATTCGAAACTCTCTCATCTTCTCACTCCTCCACCACCACGACAAAGATACCGGGATAAAAGCCGCTGACGGTTACTGTCTTTTCAATCTTGTTCACCCAGAAATACTCTTCAGTAAACTCCCTCATATCTGGATCGTATCTTAATACCTTCAGGTTATTACCATCACTTTCTTTAAAAGGTACGGCGATCCGCAGACTGGTGAACCGCACATTTTCACCCATTACTTGGATAAATTCTGATTTGGTTTTCTGCCTTCCTAGTCTTTGTTTAATGTTTTGGGCCACTTGAGGCTCTACCCGACCCAGAGCTATATCAGGTTCTTCATCCCTGTCATAATTAGCCTGCCCTACATTATATAAAGTGATATCCGCCCATTTTGACAGCGTCTCAAGGGTACTTATCCTGTCGTTTTTCTTGCCGTCAAAACGAATTTTTCTTATCAAGACCTCTTCACCCATTAACTCGTCCAGATCCGCTTCCACCAGCCGTCGGTCGGTATAGCTTCTATCCAGAACCAGAACATCTTCACTTTTAGAAAGATTGCTGCGGACTTCACCCATGCGCCGCTCAACCTTCACCTTATACTCTTCATTTGGAATATAGCTACCTTCTTTTACCACACTTAAAGCGCCGAACACTTCAAATTCATGGTCTCTATCGTTTCGCACCCGAATGGTGTATATGCCGGGATTTAATCGATTTCGACCTCCCGGCAGGTATACCTTTAGCAGGGTCTTTCCGTTTTCATCGGTTGCCATCCTTACCTTCCGAGCTCTGACGTCATTAAAATATACTTCCACATTCCGATCATCAAAGAAGTTCCCTCGAAGAATTATAGGTTCATCCTCATCGTATTTTTCCACTACACTTCCCGTTTCCGCACCTACTACCACAGGAACCGCCGAAGTAGTAAAACTCCACAAAATTACCTCATTTCGCTCACTAGCCTCATCAACACCGGCAAAATATACTATACCGGGATTTACCATGGCAGTATAGGTAGTTTGCGGCATTAGGGGTTTTACCGGCACATACAAATATGCCTCTTTGTCTCCCCGATTTTTTACAAAAATGTATTGGGAAATATACGAATCTCTTGTTTTTGAATCTTCAAGGTTTTGAATGAAATTAATAAATTCCCGGTCAATCATGGATACTTCGTTTTGACCTTCGGAAAATAAGCTGGAGGTCTGCAATAAGTTAAGCCCTATATCTGTGTCAAATCGCAGACTGCCATCAATATCCTCAAAAGTAATTTTGAGAAAATACCGAGTTGCATCGTCAATAGTCCTAAAGTTCAGTGATTTTTCATTGAACCAGATATCTCCACCTATGGGATCTTTAGATAAAACTTTCGGTTTTCCGCAAGGAAGTATTTTTAACCGAACTTCAGAATTTTCCGCCGGCAGCCGATTTCCATTTTCGAATACTTTAATTTCGTATTCTCCTCCACCTCCGTCAAATAACGCCTTTATCACTTTTGGGTCTCGAAGTTTCACTGCGAGATCGGTCACACTTTTAAATTCTATATCCTTTTTATAAACCGCCGTTTGTACTGTTCCTGCATTGTTCCCACTTACCATTTTTAGCTCTATGTATTCCACATTTTCACTAAAATCATATCCCTTTATTATGAAAATTGCACTTCCTTGATATATATCAAAAAGCTCAAAAGTATCCGGTTCAATCCGGTATATACCTGCCTGCTCACCACGCCCTCCTATCGTAAATTTCATGTCAAATCTGGGTAGGAATTGGCCACTGCGATTTTGCAACACATCACCGGAAACAGTGAGTATGTAATATTTACCCGTATCTAAGGTTTTTTCAGGGTGAATATATAGTTTTGTCTTTTTTTTGTCACCTTCAATATAATATTCGAAACAAACCTTGGATATCTTTACCGTATTCTTGGGTTCATATCCCTCCACTAGGTTTATTCTTTTCAATGCGGATATCTCTCCGGCTCGGGGAATCACTTCTCCGTCAATGCGTAAAACCAAAGGGTTATCAGGGTCATAGGCCGGAGTGCCTATAACGGTATAAGTCTTGCCCGATGTGACCGGATCATCTTTGATATCGCCGGGTAACATGCCCTCAAAGCCTTCAATGCTCTCCCACTTTAATACGGGTCTTTCCGGTGAGGGGGCTGTCCAAAAGTAAAAATCAACATCATTTTCCAGTGTATATCCGTTTATATCTTCTATCATCTCTTTTTTCATGGTCAAACGGTATTGATTGAGGTTTAAGAGGGGCAAATCCGATTTTATTCGAATCGTATTGTTGTTTATTATCTCGATATCCTTGACATCTATTGCCTGTTGGTATTCTTCATTCCTCAGCTGGGATTCAGTAATACCGGGTACAAACTCATATGTCTTGTCATATAAATTACCCTTTTCATCATGAGCTGTTTCCTTCGGCTTGGGCATGCGGTAAAGCTCGGTTCCCTGGAGTAACTGCTGTTTTCCGGTATTTTTCTCCCATTTTATGTTCCTGTCAAAGCGGATATGTATAAAGCCTTCTCGGGAAAGTCTAGTTGCCGACAGAGATGTAATATCATCACCGCCGTTTGCGTAAGATGAGTAACCCAAGATTTTAGGACTTTGACCTTCACTTCGGGTGACAAAACTTATTGTGATATTATCATTGGTAATATCGTAGTCTTTGAGCTTTATCCCATTTTCTGATAAAGCAAACCGATACAGGGTATTTCGCCTTAAAGGGAGTTTCCCTATTCTTCCTACATCTACACAAAGGGTTTTTTCATCCGCTAAAAGGTATATTTCATCGTAATCTAAGGGATATGTTTCATCACCTGTTTTTAATGTAACTTTCGTTTTATCGATAATTTTTATGGGGTATTTAAATATTAATTTTATGGTGGGTTTAACTTCTACTTGTAATTGATTATTCACAGGATAGGTAGACTCTATTATCTCTTGGGCTGTGCCGTTTTGTGGGACCTCAAAAACAGAGGTTGAATTACTGTCCGATTCCCCATAAACCGTCGATATGTTATAGGTGGCTTGGGAAAAAAGAATGGTAAAAATTATCATACATACTAGACTTTTTCTCAAATGAATCATGGCTAACCTCCATCCACCAAACTACTATTCCTGGTAATTTTTATTTGTTTTTCCCTATTATACCATAAAATCAGACAAGTTTTTTAATTGAGGTGTTTATTTCTTGCCGGAAGAAGACGGAAGAATGTAAAAAAGGCTTCCATAGAAGTCTCTAATTAAGGAAGCCTTTAAATATAAAGCAAGGTCTAAAACATTACACTTTTTATAAATCGAAAATCTTACCTGGGTTCATAATATTGTTTGGATCAAGGGTGTTCTTTATTTTGCGCATCAAATCAAATTGTACATCATCTGTAACTATCGGCATATACGGTTTTCGCTTGCAACCTATACCGTGTTCACCGCTTATTGTCCCTCCAAACCTTTTAATGACGGCATAAAATTCTTTTAATGCCTTTTCTTCTGTTTCATACCATTCTTCCATGGTCATTTTAGGATTCTTCACCAAAGTTGTATGAAGGTTTCCATCACCTGCATGACCATATGAAGGCATTAATATATCGTATTTCTCGGACATTTTTTCTATTTCCGGAATAAGCTTAGCAATTTCCGAGATGGGAACGACTATATCCTCTAAACTTTGATGGGGACTTACAACCTTGAAAGCTTCAGCAATATCGCGCCTTACGCTCCAGATTCTCTCCTGAGTCGTATAGTTATCGGCAACATATACTTCAATTGCACCCTTTTCCAAACAGAGTTCCCCTATTATCTCGGCTTCTTCATTGACTTGATCTTCGCGGGTTCCGTCTATCTCTATAAGAAGCATGGCACCACAATCTTGATAGGGGAGATGTTCATTCAAATATTCACACGAGGTTTTTACACAAAGTTTATCCATGAACTCAACAGATGTAGGTATTATTCCTGCTTTGGTCATCACAGTGGGAACTATAGCAATAGCTGACTTCGGGTCTTTGAACAGCACCAGTAAGTCTACCGTTGTTTTGGGAAGGGGTACCAGTTTTAAGATTACCTTTGTGACGATACCTAAAGTCCCTTCAGAACCTATGTAGAGCTGCTTCAAATTATACCCGGTAACATCCTTGACAAGCTTGCCGCCGAGCTGTGTTATTTCTCCGGTAGGTGTTACTACTTCAAGGCCCATCACATACCTGGATGTAACTCCATATTTAATCGCCTTTCCGCCTCCGGCATTATGTGCTATATTGCCACCTATATAGCATGTGAGTAAGCTCATGGGATATCCCGCATAGAATAATCCATGTTCTTCAAGGGGTGGATTGATATCATTTGTTACAACACCGGGTTCTACCGTTATCATCATATTTTCTAAATCTATTTCCAGTATTTTGTTCATTTTTTCCACTGAAAGAACTATTCCACCGAAAACAGGTATTGCACCGCCTGAAAGACCACTGCCTGCTCCCCGAGGTGTAATCGGTATTAGTTCTCTATTTGCCAATTTAACTATTTCGGCAATTTGTTCTGCGGTTGTAGGTGTCACAACAACTTCAGGCATGTTGGCATACTGTTCAACCGGTGTTTCATCATGGGAATATGTTTCCATTTTTTCTTTGTCCAATATGACATTTTTCTTTCCCAGAATCTCTATAAGTTCATCAATTACTTTTTGAGTAATTTTATTATATTTCAAGTCAATTAACCTCCTTGGCTAATTTTTCGTTCAGCAAAGGTAAGATTTCAAATAAATCACCGACAATACCAAAATCTGAAACCTTAAATATTTGAGCGTCTGGATCAGTATTTATAGCCACTATATTATCTGCAGTTTTCATGCCTGCAAGGTGCTGTATGGCACCGGAAATGCCCACTGCAACGTATAGTTTCGGTGTTACGGTTTTTCCGCTTAAACCTACCTGATGGGGATATGGTATCCAACCTCTGTCCACCGCATCTCTTGACGCACCCACTGCAGCTCCCAGCTTTTCTGCCAATTGTTTTAGCATTTCGAAGTTTTCCGGTTTTTTCATTCCCCTACCACCTGATACGACAATATCCGCCTCTTGGATATTTACATCTTCATCTTCTTGTTTGCTTAAGCTTATAAACCGAACTCTGTTATCATATAATTCGGGTTTCATGGGAAGTTTGACTATTTTACCTGATCTTGTTTTATCGATTGGAGCAGGCC
>JAQWCA010000001.1 GCA_028706065.1 Tepidanaerobacteraceae bacterium | reverse complement strand
ATTTTTAGGTTCAGTTAAAATCATTTTTAAGTCCTCTTCAGTCAAACTTTTTAGCTCAACACGAATAGGAAAGCGGCCTTGCAACTCGGGTATTAGATCGGAAGGTTTTGAAATATGGAAGGCTCCGGCAGCTATAAATAGGATATGATCAGTCTTCAAAGGACCATGTTTTGTAACAACTGTGGATCCTTCTATAATAGGCAGTATATCCCTTTGAACTCCTTCCCGTGAAACATCAGGACCATATGCTTCTTTACCCGCAATTTTATCTATCTCATCTATGAAAATTATCCCGGATTCTTCTGCCTTTTTAATAGAATCATTTATTACTTCATCCATATCTATCAATTTTTGTGCTTCCTCTTGAGTCAAAATCCTCCGAGCATTTTCAATAGTTACCTTACGTTTTTTCCTGCGTTTAGGGAAAAGGCCTCCAAGCATATCTTGCATATTTATTCCCATTTCTTCCATACCCGAACCAGAAAACACTTCTAGCATGGGAGGAGATGTGTCCTCTACTTCAATTTCTATTACTTCTTTGTCCAATTTACCATCTTTTACCTTCTCTAATATTTCCCTCTGTTTATTCTTTATGTTTCTTACCTTCTCCTGAAAGTTTTCTTCATCATCATCATTATAATCTTGTTTGGAAACCCCACTAAATATAGCCTCAAATGGATTTACAGAACCCACTTTTGTAGGTACTGGACAGAGCAACTCGGCGATCCTTTGGTTTGCGAGTTTTTTTGCTTTACCTTTAACAGCTTCCATTTTTTCATATTTAATCATCCGTATGGATGTGTCTACTAAATCTCTTACCATAGAATCAACGTCTCTTCCAACATAACCTACTTCAGTAAATTTCGTTGCTTCAACTTTTATAAATGGTGCATTGACAAGCTTGGCTAGCCTCCTGGCTATTTCAGTCTTGCCAACTCCTGTTGGGCCTATCATTAGGATATTTTTAGGAATAACTTCTTCTTTTATCTCATCAGACAATCTTTGCCGTCGATATCGATTTCTTAGTGCTATAGCAACAGATTTTTTTGCATTATCTTGTCCGATAATATACTTATTTAGCTCCTGTACAATTTTCTTTGGTGTCAACTTTTCCACAAACTCACCTCCTATAAAGCCTCAACAGATATATAATTATTCGTATATACACATATTCCTGATGCTATTTTCAAAGACTCTGCTACTATTTTATCTACAGGTAAATTCGAGTAACAGCAAAGAGCCCTAGCCGCAGCAAGGGCATAAGAACCTCCTGATCCTATTGCTGCAATACCATCATCAGGTTCAATCACTTCACCATTACCCGAAATGACCAATATATGCTCTTTGTCTGCAGTAATTAGGAGTGCCTCTAATTTTCGTAGCATTTTGTCAGTGCGCCACTCTTTGGCCAGTTCAACGGCTGCCTTTACAAGATTTCCATGGGTTTCTTGAAGTTTTCCCTCAAACTTTTCAAAAAGTGTAACTGCATCGGCTACTGAACCGGCAAAACCAGCAAGAACATTGCCCTCATATATTTTTCTCACTTTTTTAGCATGATGCTTCATTATGGTATTTTCACCGAAAGTTACCTGACCATCGCCGGCAATAGCTGCACCCTTTTCGTTTACTATCGCCAATATTGTTGTAGCCGAAAACATCTTAACTCCCCTTTCTTATTTGATTTTATTATGGGGAAAAGCACTGTCATATACTTCCTTCAATCTTTCCTTTGTCACATGAGTATATATTTGAGTTGTTGATAAACTTGTATGTCCCAGTAATTCCTGTACCGTCTTAAGATCTGCTCCATTGTTTAACATATGTGTAGCAAAAGTGTGTCTTAAAGTATGTGGACTAATATTGTCGTTAAGTGCTGCAAGCTTAACGTATTTATTCACCATTCTTCTTATACTTCGGGCCGAAATTCCTGTTCCATTTTTATTCAAGAACAAGCTATCACAGTTTATATCCTTTAATAAAAAAGGCCTACTTTTCTTTAAATATTTCTCTATGCTCTCCGCCGCTTTTTGTCCAAAAAAAACAACTCTTTCCTTTGACCCCTTGCCAAAAACAATAATATAATTTGAGCCAAAATTTACATCACTGATTTTCAGCAAAACCAATTCCCCTACTCTCATACCAGTTGCATATAAAAGCTCCATTATTGCCCTATCTCTAATGCCTAAAGTATTATCTTTGGGAACTGACAGAAGGCATTCGATCTCATTTGGGTATAAAAAAAGTGGCAGTCTTTTTGCTGTTTTAGGGGTATTTACTAATTTTGCCACATTTTCTTCAACAACACCTTCAATAACTAAATATCTATAAAAGCTTCTCAGTACAGACAATTTCCTTGCTATAGTTCTCTTTGAAATCTCTCTATCTCGAAGAAATGCTAAATATCCTCTAATATGTAAATGATTGCTATTTATCAGGACGGGTTCAGATAGTTTTTTTTGTTTTAAATATTCCAGAAACTGAGAGAGGTCTTCAGCATATGCTCTAACTGTATTTTTAGATTCTGTTTTTGTAGCCTTTAAGTACCTCAAGAAACTCTCCACCAGTGCATCATCCATAAATACCAACCCTTCAGTTAACATTTAATATAGTATCATAAGATATTAATTAATGCAAGATTAAATTCTAAATTATTTCTAAATTTTTTTTTCGATATGTTTGGTCAAAAATCGACAAGTTTTTTAATCATTTTAAGTAACCTTTGACCCAATTTTTATCATTTCTTGTTTCACAACAACCCAGCAGCGTTAATAATGTCATTGAATCTTAAGGAGTTGCTGCACACTAATGCTGCCTCACATCCGGCCAGCCCGCCCCCTATAACCTTCACACACCGGATTCATCTCTATGCTCTATTTTGATTTATAGCCACAGTCTTTATTGGTACAGGCTTCAAATTCTCGACTTTTATAATTTTTAACTACCATTAACCCACCACACTTAGGACACGGTTTATCACTTGGTTTATTCCAAGAAACGAATTTACAATCGGGATAATTAGAGCAACCGTAGAAAATCCTCCCTCTCTTAGACCTTCTTACTACTAAGCTGCCACCACATTGAGGACAGTCTACGCCAATTTCTGTTATAATTGGTTTTGTATTTTTACATTCAGGAAAGCCCGGACACGCAAGAAATTTCCCATATCGACCTCTTTTTATAACCATATTTCTACCGCAAAGGTCACACTTTTCGTCACTGACTTCATCCTTGATTTTTATCTTTTCTATTTCCTGTTCGGCTATTTTAAGCTTTTTCTCAAAGGGAGTGTAAAACGTTTTTAGCACTTCCTTACGTTTTTCGTGGCCTGACTCAATTTTATCCAATTGTTCTTCCATTCCAGCTGTGAAATCTATATCTACAATATCACTAAAAAACTCTTGTAAAATTGCAACAACGATTTCTCCTAGTTCAGTAGGTTTAAATCGACCCTTTTCCTTTTCTACATATCCTCTTCTTTGTACAACATCAATTGTAGGTGCATAAGTGCTTGGTCTACCAATGCCTCTTTCTTCAAGAACTTTTACCAGCATAGCTTCAGTATATCTGGAAGGGGGTTGGGTAAAATGTTGTTCAGGAATTAGTTTTAACAGTTTTAGAATCTCACCTTGTTTTAGCTCAGGAAGCTCATTTTCTTCTGTTTCTGATTCCTCATCTGTTCCTTCTGTGTATAGCACCATAAAACCAGGAAATTTGATAGTAGAACCCGTAATTCTAAAAATGTATTTTCCTGCTTTGATGTCAATTGACACTGTATTATATATAGCGGGAGCCATTTGACTGCTAACGAATCTTTTCCAAATTAGCTTATATAATTTGTATTGGTCCTGTGTAATAGAGTCTTTTATATTTTCAGGGGTCCTTGATACAGAAGTAGGCCGTATACCTTCATGAGCATCCTGTACATTCTTTTTATTTTTACGCAATATGGAACCACTACTCAAGTATTCTTTGCCATAACTGCTCTTTATATAATCCTCTGCTTCCTTCTGAGCTTGTTCTGATACACGTATGGAGTCGGTTCTCATATAAGTTATTAGACCTACCGTACCTCCATCCTTTATATCCAAACCTTCATATAGCTGTTGGGCAATCATCATGGTTTTTTTAGCCGTGAATCCAAGTTTCCTTGCTGCCTCTTGTTGCATGCTACTAGTTATAAAGGTTGGAGAAGGCGACCTTTTTCTCTGACCTTTTTTTACTTTGATTACTTTAAATATTTCTTCCTTTATACTCGCCAAAATTTTATCAGCTTTTTCTTTATTGGTTATTTTTATTTTTTTATTATTTTCTGAGTGTAGACGGGCTCGGATGTTTGAACCTGTGACTGTCTCTTCTAAATCGGCATCAATAGTCCAATATTCACTTGGTTTAAATTCTCTTATTTCTTTTTCCCTGTCACAAATAATCCTTACAGCAACCGACTGTACTCTACCAGCACTAAGGCCCCATTTTACCTTTCTCCACAGTATGGGACTAATCTTGTATCCAACCAAACGGTCTAGAATCCTTCTTGCTTGCTGAGCTTCTACCAAATCAGCATTTATGGTTCTAGGATGTTTGATAGATTCGAGCACAGCATTTTTTGTAATTTCGTGAAACTCAACACGGCACGGTTTTTCCTCTGATACCCCCAAGGCATTAGCTAAATGCCATGATATAGCTTCACCTTCTCGATCCGGGTCAGTAGCCAATAATACCTTGTCAGCTTTTGCCGCCTCTTTCTTTAATTTGTTAAGTAAGGGACCTTTCCCACGAATAGTAATGTACTTAGGCGAAAAGCCCGATTCTACGTCTATCCCCAATTGACTTTTAGGTAAATCTCTTACATGACCCATTGAAGCTTCTATCTTATAATTTTTACCCAAATACTTACTTAAAGTTTTTGCTTTTGCGGGGGACTCGACAATGATTAAAGATTTAGCCATTAAAAATCACCTTTTTACAATTCATAATTGTTAATTACTATATTATAATCATATATAGCAAGAAGTCAATTTCTTACAAAATAACCTCCGGGCAGGGCTGAGATATGACCTTTAAGTTCCAAGCGAGTTAATATGGCATTTAGTTCCTGGGAATTCCTTTGACTGGAGTTTATTAACTGTTCAATATGTAAAGGTTGGTAATCTATTATTTTAAAAACAGACTCTTCAATGGAACTAAGGCTTTCCAAGCTCTCTTTGTTTACTTTTTTAATGTCAAATCTGTCCAAATACAGCTCATCTAATATGTCATTAATATTTTCTACCAGTTTTGCTCCTTGCTTAATTAATTTATGAGTGCCTCGACTATATGGACTATAAATATTCCCAGGAATGGCAAATACTTCTCTACCCTGTTCTAAGGCAAAATCAGCTGTTATTAATGAACCGCTCCTTTCAGCAGCTTCTATCACTAGTGTACCTAGTGATAATCCGCTAATAATGCGATTTCTGGCAGGAAAATTTGCTGCTATGGGCTGTGTACCAAGCGGGAAGCTAGAAACGATACATCCACATTTAATTATTTTTTTCATCAAGTTTACATTCTCCGGTGGATATACTATGTCTAAGCCACACCCAAAAACCGCCGTAGTAGGACCGCTAGCATCGATGGCTCCTTTGTGAGCATATGAATCAATCCCTCGTGCCATACCACTTACAATATTTATAGTCATTGAAGCCAATTCTTTTGCAAAACGATTAGCCGTATTCCTGCCATAATTAGAAGCTTTCCTAGCACCCACTATAGCAATGGATTGATTATTCAAGCATGCTATATCACCTTTTGTATAAAGAACCGGTGGTGGATCGTAAATCTGTTTTAATATCTCAGGATAATCATCATCCAGCAATGTGACTATTCTTATTCCTAGCTTTTTAGCTTTTGATATCTCTTCGTCTGGATCTATCTTTCCCCTATATTCTATAATTCTGCCACTCATAATTTTCCCGATACCAGGGATTTGAAATAAATCTGCCGGTTCAGCCCTCAGGAACTCGGAGTAGTTTTTGAATTCCTCAACTAAGGATTGAATTTTAACAGGCCCAAGTTTTGGAACGAAATTCAAAGCAATTAAAAGCTCTTTATCTCTCATAATTACCCCCTACCCCCTTTTGATTAATATTCAATTCCTGATTGGGCAGCTATCCCTTGATGATAATGATGCTTTATCTCCTTAACTTCGCTTATCATATCAGCTTGTTCCATGATTTTTTCCGATACATATCTACCGGTCAAAACCAATGTGGTAAAATCCGGTTTTAACGTTATTAAGTTAAGGATATCTTGCTCAGTTAATAATCCATAATTCACCGCAACATTTATTTCATCAAGAATAACCAAATCATATTTTCCAGAAGATATAACGTCTCTTGCCAAGTTCAATCCTTCTTTAGCTAGTTTTAGATCCTGCGAACTAGGATGTCCTTTCTTGACAAAAGTATTGAGACCCTTTTGAACTAGTTGAACTTTAGGAAAATATTGTTTTATAGCTTGAACCTCACCATATTTTTCATCACCCTTCATAAATTGTATGATAAATACTTCTTCCTCATGACCCACAGCACGCAATGCAAGACCTAAAGCTGCCGTGGTTTTACCTTTACCGTTTCCTGTGTATACCAATACCAATCCTTTTTTATTTTGCATGTTAACTCCCCTCTTTTTATTAATAGGTTTATCTAATAACTTGATAGTATTTATCAATATTTCTATATTGTAAAGCCTCGGCCAAATGAATGTCTTTTATAGATTGTTTTCCATCTAAATCAGCAATGGTTCGTGCTACCTTCAGAATTTTATTATGAGCTCTGGCGCTAAGCTTCATACTATAAAATGCTTGTTTCATAAGAAGTTTACCCGTTTTATCCAACCCACAGTACTTATGCACAAGATTTGGCGTAAGCTGGGAGTTGCAGTATATATTATGTTGTCTATATCTTGTTAATTGCATGAGCCTAGCATCTTCAACTCGTTTTTTAATCGTTGATGAATCAGTAGCAGATGGTTCCTCCAGATCTGAAAACTTAACAGGTGCCACTTCTAATTGTAAATCTATTCTATCCATTAAAGGGCCTGAGATCTTAGAAAGATATCTGTGAATTTGGTTAGGTGAACAACTGCATTCACGAAAAGGATTACCATAATATCCACACGGACATGGATTCATAGCCCCTATCATCATAAATTTGGAAGGATAAGTAATAGTTGCATTTGCACGAGCTATTGTTATTTCTTCATCCTCAAGTGGTTGACGTAAAAGCTCCAATACATCTCGCGGAAATTCGGGAAGCTCATCAAGGAAAAGCACTCCGTGATGTGCTAAGGTAATTTCTCCAGGCTTGGGAATACGCCCTCCTCCTACCATTCCTACAGCCGATATGGTATGATGTGGTGACCTAAAAGGTCTTTTTCTTATTAATCCTGAATGGTTCGAAAGTAGACCGGAAATACTGTAAATCTTGGTTAGTTCTAGGGATTCTTCAAAGGTCATTGAGGGGAGAATAGTTGGGATACGTCTTGCTATCATAGTTTTGCCCGAACCTGGAGAGCCCATCATAGCTGCATTATGATGTCCGGCAGCAGCTATTTCAAGGCATCGTTTTAAATTCTCCTGACCTTTCACTTCAGAGAAATCTCCATCATATGTTGTCTTAATTTGCTTTTTATGACTATTACGTATCTCGTGACTGCTTATTTTTAGCTCACCATTAAAGTAAGCGACCACTTCACTTAAAGAACTTACACCTACAACTTTTATTCCTTTTATAACTGCAGCCTCTTCTACATTTTCTAAAGGAACAATTATTCCTTTTAATTCTCTTTCTTTAATTTCGATGGCCATGGGTAGAACACCATTAACAGGCCTTGTTCTTCCATCTAAAGAAAGTTCTCCTATTATAGCATATTCATTTAATATTTCCACGGGCATTTGTTCCGTAGCAGCCAATATACCTAAGGCAATAGGCAGGTCAAAATGTGGCCCCTCCTTTTTTATATCTGCCGGGGCTAGATTTAGTGTAATTCTCTTTATTGGAAAGTTAAAATTCTGATTTTTAATTGCTGCTCTGACCCGCTCTCTAGACTCCTTAACAGCCGCATCGGGCAAACCTACTATGTCAAAAGCCGGTAGGCCGTTGGAAATATCAACTTCTACATCAACCAAAAAACTTTCAAGACCATATATTGAGCAGCTTTTTACCTTTGATAGCATAAAATCCCCCCCTAAAAGGCATTTTTGATATGCTCTATTTGAACAACATGATCGTTTTTCATCATTATATCTATAACGTCAAACCTCAGATTAGAAAAAAGCGAGGGGTTCTGTTTGAAAAAATATAGGGCAACTTTTCTAATTTTTTGTTGTTTACGATAATTTACTGATTCCATACCCTTACCGTAATTTGATGATCTTCTGGCTTTAACCTCAACAAAGACGATAGTCGTTTTATCCTTTGCTATGATGTCAATTTCCCCATAACGACAGGAAAAGTTCATTTGAAGTATCTTATAATTTTTACTCTTCAAGTATTCAGCTGCTTGCTTTTCTCCTAATGCACCGATTTGTTTATTGTTCAATTTTATATATTCAACCCCTTGACGGAAAAACTCCGACGATGAATGGGACATAAACCATATTTTTTTATGGATTTTATATGCTCTTTAGTACCATATCCTTTATTCTTTAAAAATCCATATTGAGGAAAATCCATATCATATTTTCTCATTATCCTGTCTCTTTCCACCTTAGCCACTATAGAAGCAGCTGCTATGCATGCACAAATACTGTCACCATGTATGACCGGCTCCTGAGGTATAACAATACCCGGTATTCTCAAGGCATCGACTAAAATATATTCCGGCGTAACAGAGAGTTTCTTAACTGCATTTTTCATGGCTATCAAGGTCGAATTTAAAATATTATAGTTATCTATGTATTCAACATCAATCACGTCAAAAGCATAAGCAATGACATTTTTCTTTATGTCTTCATATACTTTTTCCCTTTTCTTCTCACTTATTTTTTTTGAATCATTTAAATCAATTATCTGCGTATCTACAGCAAGAATGGTAGCAGCTGCTACTACCGGACCTGCCAAAGGCCCGCGCCCAGCCTCATCTACTCCTGCGACCAGCGTATAACCCTTTTGTTTTAATTTTCTTTCCATATTATATAATTTTAATAGTCTAGCTCTTTCTTCTTTTATATCCATAGATTCAATCCCCCTTTAGACATTATCTTGATTCGATATTTCAGTCCAAAGTCCTCCTTTTTCTTCAGGTTTTTCTAAAGATATTTTCCCTAGAATTCCTTGTCTGAATTCGGTTATAAGGGTTTTTGCACTTCTTTCCAAATCAAGAACCCCACCACTGACTAAAAAACCACGATTTTGGGCTATCTGTTCTAAAATCTCAGTAGAGGCTAAATCAGAACCTATCTTGTATCTAGACTCAAGATTTTGCGGATAATGCTTTAATAAATACTCCAAAAGTATTGCTGAGAGTTGCTCGAAATTCAAAATCTCTTGTTTAATACAACCTAAAAGCGCAAGTTTTATACCAGTAGCCTTATCCTCAAACTTAGGCCATAAAATCCCCGGTGTATCCAATAACTCCAATCCTTCATCCACTTTTAACCACATTTTACTTCGCGTCACACCTGGCGTATTGGCAATCCTTGCACTTTTTCTCCCTGCCATCTGATTAATCAGGGATGATTTACCTACGTTGGGAGCCCCAATAACCATACATCTAGTAGCTCTCAATATGGTTTTTTTCTTAAAGTTCCGAATAACGCCTTGCAGTTTTTTAAAGCCAGATTTTCTTAGCATATCAACCGCTATGGCTCTGATACCCTGTTCTTTGAAATATTTTATCCATAAATCAGTTATTTCTTTGTCTGCCAAATCAGCTTTACTTAGTATCATAATTACATCTTTATTTCCTATCAAACTATCAATATCGGGAAGATGCGTACTTAGCGGAGCCCGAGCATCAGCTACCTCAAATACGATATCGATCAACTTTAAATTTTCCCTGATGATTTTTTTTGTTTTTACCATATGACCGGGATACCATTGTATATTTATAACAATCACCTCCGAGCAAATAATAAAGGGACTGTAATCAGTCCCTCTCTTTTATTCTAGCAGCTTTTCCTCTTAATTTTCTCATATAATAAAGTTTTGCTCTACGCACTTTGCCTTTCTTTACAACTTCGATTCTATCGATGCGGGGTGAGTTCAAAGGAAAAACTCTTTCAACACCAACACCATATGATATCTTGCGAACTGTAAAAGTCTCCTTTAATCCACCGCCTTTTCTAGCAATAACAGTTCCTTCAAAAACCTGGATACGTTCCCGGCTACCTTCTACAACCTTAGTGTAAACACTTATGGTGTCTCCAGCTCTAAAGTCGGGGATGTCTTTTTTTATTTGTTCTTGTTCAACGGAAGTGAGTAAATCCACACGTCTTCCCTCCTTATGCACTTTATATAAGTATTCAGTGTAGTCGCTGCAACAAAACATATTATAACATAAAGGCTTTTTCTTGACAATCAATAAGTATTTTTTAGTTCCTGTTTATAATAAGTAGCTCCTTTCAGTAACTCAATATCATCATTGGTCAACTTTAGTCTATTAAATAAATCAGGTCTCTTCTCACATGTCCTCTTTAAAGCTTCCCTCCGTCTGAAAAGTTCAATCTGTTTATGATTACCCGAAAGAAGCACATCGGGAACTTTAAGCCCTTTATAAATTTCTGGTCTTGTATAATGTGGATATTCCAAAAGCCCTTCACAAAAAGATTCATCTTCCGGGGATTCACTACTACCTAAAACGCCTGGAATAAATCTTATTGCAGCATCCACAATAGCAAGAGCAGGAACTTCTCCCCCAGTCAAAATATAATCACCAATGGAAATCTCATCAGTCACTAATGTTTTAACTCTTTCATCTATACCTTCATAATGACCACAAATAAAAACAATATGTTCTTCTTGGGATAAATTGCGAGCTATGGATTGGTCAAATAACTTGCCTTGGGGAGATAGTAAAATTATTCGACGATTCACTGTGTTGATTTTGCTTTCGACATATTCCACCGCTTCAAAAATTGGTTCAGGTTTCATAACCATCCCACAGCCGCCTCCGTAGGGATAATCATCTACCTTCTTATGTTTATCTTGAGAAAAATCTCTAATATTAATCAGCTCAATATCAACTAAACCCTTGTCACAAGCTCGTTTTATAATACTAACATTGAACGGACTTTCAAAAAACTCGGGAAATAAAGTTAGAATGTGGATATTTAGCATTACATCATCCCCTCCATCGGTCTTATCACCATTGTACCATTTTCTATATCTATCTTTTTAACTACCTGTTTAATGGCTGGGATGAGTAATTCCTTTTTGTTTTTTGCCTCTATTACATATATATCGTTTGCTCCCGTTTGAAGCACATCTATAACCGTTCCTATGGAATCACCCAATTCGTTATCAACTGTTAGCCCTATTATATCACATATAAAATAATGACCTTTAGGCAATCTCACGGCATCTTTTCTATGGACTTTAATATAATATCCCTTTAATTCTTCTGCCTCTTCTCTTGTGTCAATGCTCTTAAACTTCAAAACCGGAAAGCCCTGTTTTAAGAAGAATACCGATTGAACCTGGTAAAATATAAACCCATGAGCTAAATCAATAGCGATCTCTTGTAAGTTTTTGAATCTATTTGGATCATCTGTCAGCGCTTCAACCTTAACTTGACCTTTAACACCCCAAGAGGACAGAATTTTCCCTACCGTAAGATACTCTTTCTCCTTCAAGGCTATTCTCCTTTAGCTTTTAACAAGTGATACCTTTACACTTTGTATTATAGAAGTTTAAAGGGGAATTCTTTATTTTACTATGTATTACGAAAAAGGGTTAGGTTGCCCCAACCCCCGAAACCTATATAATCTCTACAACAACCCTTTTGCCTTCCTTGGCAGCCGCTGCTTTAACTACAGTGCGAATTGCTTTGGCTATTCTACCTTGCTTACCTATAACCTTACCCATATCTTCGGGATCCACTTTTAGTTCCAGAATAATGGATTGCTCACCTTCTACCTGGTTGACAGAAACATTTTCAGGGTAATCCACCAAGGCTTTTGCAATATATTCAACTAATTCTATCACAGATTACTTCCTCCTTTAGGTCAATAATGGTCAATAATCTTATGTGGATTAGGCCTCAATTTCAGACTGTTGTTTTACTGTTTTTTTATCATCCAAGATCCCAAGGTTTTTGAATAGGAATTTAACTGTATCAGTGGGAATAGCTCCTTTTTCAAGCCAATGTGTAGCTTTTTCTTCATTAATTTTTACTTCTATGGGATCTGTTAAAGGATTATAATAGCCTATTTCTTCTATGAATCTGCCATCTCTCGGCATACGGCTATCAGCTACGACAACTCTATAAAAAGGTTTTTTCTTAGCACCCATGCGCTTTAATCTTATTTTTACAGCCATTACTTCACCTCCTTCTAAAAGCCAAAAAACGGAAATTTTTGCCTACCTTTTTTGCGACTCTTTTCAACTCCTGTAAATTGTTTTATCATCTTTTTTGTTTGATCATACTGTTTTAGCAATCGATTAACATCTTGAATGGCCGTTCCGCTACCGTTAGCTATTCGTTTACGACGACTTCCATTAATTACTGAAGGGCTTTTTCTTTCCTCAAAGGTCATTGAATTGATAATAGCCTCTACCCGATCCAGCTCTTTGTCATCAAATTCAACGCCCTTCAACTTTTGGGGTGAAAGGCCCGGTATCATGTTTAAAACTTGATCAAAAGACCCCATCTTCTTGACTTGTGAAAGTTGATCTAAAAAATCGTTTAAATCAAATGCCTGGGTTTTTAGCTTTTGCTCTAATTCTTTGGCCTTTTTCATATCGAAATCTGCAGTAGCTTTTTCTATAAGAGTTAAAACATCACCCATCCCAAGAATTCTTGAAGCCATTCTTTCAGGGTAGAAAATCTCCAAATCATCAAGTTTTTCTCCCATTCCCACATATTTTATGGGACAACCTGTAACTGCTTTAACTGAAAGCGCTGCTCCACCGCGACTATCACCATCTAATTTGGTCAAAATAAGACCTGTTAAGGGTAACCTTTTGTTGAATTCTGCGGCTACATTTACTGCGTCTTGTCCGGTCATGCTGTCCACTACAAGCATTATTTCATTGGAGTTTACAGTTTTATTAATCTCTGACAGCTCATTCATCAATTCATCATCTATGTGTAAACGCCCGGCAGTATCTATTATAACTACATCACAATTATGTTTTCTTGCATATTCCAACGATGCTCTTGAAATATTGACGGGATCTTGTTGTCCCATGGTAAAAACAGGTAATCCAAGTTTCTCTCCTACTACTTGAAGCTGAGTTATGGCTGCCGGACGATAAATATCGGCAGCTACTAAAAGCGGCCTTTTCCCACCTTTGGATAGCAATCTTCCTAATTTACCGGCTGTAGTAGTTTTACCGGATCCCTGAAGACCGACCAGTATAATTGTAGTAATATCTTTTGATGAAAAATTAATTCTAGATTCTTTCGAACCCATTAGCGAAGTAAGCTCTTCATTTACGATTTTTATGACCTGTTGGGCCGGCGTCAGGCTATCCATCACTTCTTGACCCACTGATCTTTCAGTTATTCTGAAAACTAGATCTTTTACAACTTTAAAGTTTACATCAGCTTCAAGCAATGCAAGCCTAACTTCTCTCATTGCCTGTTTTACATCGGCTTCAGACAACTTGCCTTTTCCCCGAAGTTTTTTAAATATATCACCCAATTTATTAGTAAGAGATTCAAAAGCCAAACCTAACCACCGCCTTCCTTTAACAATGAAACAACACGATTATAAACTACTTTGTATTTTTTATCATAGTCAGAAGAAAGACCCTGCTTTAATTCCTCAAGAAGTATAAGTATTTCCTCAATCTCTTTTTTTCGACTAAAATATTTACTTACCATTCCGAGCTTTTCTTCAAAATTGTATAATATGTGTTGCGAACGACGAAGGATATCATAGACACCTTGTCGGGTTATACCGTTATTTTCAGCAATTTCACCCAGTGATAAGTCATTTAGATAATACAATTCGAAAATATCCTGTTGCTTATTTGTTAAAAAGCCTCCATAGTAATCAAATAAAAGATTTAGTTTTGTAATATTATCCATAATATCACCTGTAAAGTATTAAACCTTTACATTGTTATTTTACATAATGTTAAATAAATAGTCAACTATTTTTTTAAATAAATATTGCATCTACAAAATCTTGAGGGCTAAATTCTTGTAAGTCATTTATTCCTTCACCAATACCTATATACCATACCGGTATCTTCAATTCTGAAGCGATGGCAATAGCAATTCCTCCTTTTGCTGTACCATCCAACTTAGTTAGAATTATTCCAGAAAAATCTACTGCTTCTTTAAACATCCTAGCCTGACTCAGAGCGTTTTGGCCGGTGGTAGCATCTAAAACCATAAGGCTTGTAACATTGGCCTCAGGGTATTCTTTATGGCATACCCTGTAAAGCTTTTTAAGTTCAGCCATCAAATTTTTTTTCGTATGAAGCCGGCCAGCTGTATCACAGATAATAATATCTGCTTTTCGCGCTTTCCCTGCCTTCAATGCATCAAACAGCACCGAGGCTGGATCCGCACCTTCTTTGTGTTTAATTATATCTACCCCCACTCTGTTACCCCATATTTCCAACTGATCAACAGCTGCAGCCCTAAAAGTATCGGCAGCAGCCAAAATAACTTTTTTTCCTTCTGCTTTATATCTATTGGCCAGCTTCCCTATAGATGTGGTTTTTCCAACGCCATTTACCCCAACAACAAGTATTACGGCTGGAAAAGTTAGTGAAATACTTTCCTTAGGGAAAAAGTTTATGATTTCATCTTTTAAAACTGTTTTTAATTCTTCAAGATTATTTATCTTCTTAGAGTTTTCTCTTAATCTTTCCATCAATTCCTGAGTTGTACAAACACCAACATCCGCTGAAATCAATAACTCTTCCAATTCATCGAAAGTTTCTTCATCGATTTTTTTAGTAAATTTAAGTATATTATCGAATTTTTCACTAAAACTATCTCTTGTCTTGCTTAATCCTTGTTTTAATTTATTAAAAAAGCCCATCGTATTCACTCCGTATTTTTTTATTTTTCCATTTTTACGGCCAGAACTTTTGAAATTGCCGTTTCTTCCATAGATATTCCATATAATGCATCTGCTACTTCCATAGTGCTTTTTCGGTGTGTAATAATAATAAACTGAGTGTGTTTTGATACTTTTTTTAAATATTTTGTAAAACGTTCTATATTGGCGTCATCTAAAGCTGCTTCTATCTCATCAAGAACACAAAAAGGTGTGGTTTTTGTGTTTAATATACCAAAAAGCAGCGCAATAGCTGTAAGTGCCCTTTCTCCACCGGAAAGAAGTGAAAGGTTTTGTAATTTTTTTCCCGGCGGCTGAGCGTTTACATCCACTCCACACTCTAGTATGCTGCCTTCCCCATCAATGATAAGCTCTGCTTTACCACCTGCAAAAAGCTCCGAAAAAACTTTATTAAATTCTTTATTTACTTGCTCAATAGATGTTAACAGCATCCCTTCCATAGTTTGAGTCATCTGTTCAATAAGGCTATCCAAGTTGAACTTTGCCTTTATCAAATCATCCCGTTGAGCTTTTAAGAAATCATATCGATTCTTTAAGTTATCATAATCTTCTATAGCTTGCATATTTACCGGTCCCAATGATTCTATTTCTTTTTTTAGAATAGCTAATTTATTTTTCATTTTATCAACACTGCCCAATTCTTTTTTTATTTTTAATGCTTCAGGGACAGTGATGGAATATCTTTCATA
This sequence comes from Tepidanaerobacteraceae bacterium, assembly GCA_028706065.1. GTDB lineage: Bacteria > Bacillota > Thermosediminibacteria > Thermosediminibacterales > Tepidanaerobacteraceae > JAQWCA01. The sequence goes on along the minus strand of JAQWCA010000001.1, from coordinate 19,094 downwards.
TAATTGGTTTTTAATTTGATTTAACTCTATATTTATAGTTGCATCTTGAATACTGCCATCGTGAAGTTTTTTTTCAATTTGATTGTGCTCTTTTTCTAGCTTGTTTAGTTGCTCTTGAGCTCTGTACATGTCGGATTTTATACTTTCTCTTTGTTGTTTTAAGGACTCAATAAGTTCATTACAATCTTGTACTGACTTGGTTAGCATTGTTATATTTTCTCTATAACTGAAAGTCTTTTCTTCAAGAGAAACTATCTTATCATTATTTTCTTTTGTTTTTTCCTTAAGGACCTTTATATCTTTAGCCTCAATTTCCAAATTTTCTTCTATGGTTTTTACGCTCTGCTTAAAACCTATTTCCTCCTGTTTATAGGTTGCTAACCTTACTTTTAAATCAGTAATATCTTTGGCTAACTTTTCTCTTGTTTCTCTATTTTTGTCTGTCTGTTCCTGTAAATCTTTTGCCCGTCTTTGACTGTGTATATTCTGACTGTCGATATTTCCTATATCTGCTTCGGCTGAAGAAGCCTGAGATGATACTTCATCAATATCTGATTCTAAGTGTATTTTTTCCGCTTCCAATTGCTTCTTTCTGTTATTTCTTTCTTCTAGAATATTTTGTTTTTCTTGTAACTGTTTTTTTAAAACTGCTATTTCGGATTTTGTAGTGTAAACACTTCCGGTATTCTCCTCAATCATTTTTTGAGTATCTTGAATTTCCTTTTTTAGTGTATTATTTAACTGCTTCTTCTCACTTAATTGTGTCTTCAGCTTTTCGATCCTTATTTCATACTCCTTAAGTTGTCTTTTTCTGGACAATAAAGAGTTTGACCGTTTTTGACTTCCACCGGTAATTGAACCCCCGGGGCTGAGAATCTCACCTTGAATTGTAACGATTTTAAAAGAAAATCTACTTTGCTTTGCCATAATTATAGCATTGTCTATAGTATCTGCTACAAGAACCCTTCCAAGTAGATATGCTAAAACCGGAAAATATTTCTTGTCATAAGTGATTAAATCAATCGCTACTGATATACAGCCTTTCAACGATAATACAGTTAATTCGTGCTTTTCTATATGTCTCGGCTTCACAGTTGAGAGAGGCAAAAAAGTAACTCGGCCGTAATCATGTTTTTTTAAGTATTCTATAGCCTTTTTTGCATTTTCCTCACTCTGGCAGATAATATTCTGCGCAGTCCCCCCCAGAGCTGTTTCAATGGCTACTTCATATTGCCGTTGTACAGCAATTATATCAGCAACCGTACCGTATATATCATGGTCCATATATCTTTTATTCCTAAGATTAATCAGAAGGTTCTTTACACCAAATTGGTATCCTTCATAACTATCAGTGATTTCTTTTAGAGCTCTCTTACGTGAGGTAGCTGTAGTTAACTCCTGTTGTTTTTTCACTTCGATTTCCTCACCATTTTCGAGTTCAGCAACTTTTTGCCGAAGAGATGCCTTTAGCTTATCCATTTCTTTTTCTTGTTCATTACACAAAGAATCTAGCCTGAGCAACTCTTCTTTTATATCCAAAATTTCCTCAGTAGTCATAGCATTGGCATCATCTAATTGCAATTCTTCATTCTTTACCTGCTTTAGTCTTTTTTCTAAATTAAGTTTCATGGCCTTTAATCCGGAAATAACATTCTTTTTTTCTGATGCATAATTCAACAAATCGATGACATCACTTTTAAGGTTTTCAATAAGTTTTTCTTTTTTATCTATTTCGTTGTTTAATAATATAAGTTTTTTTTCATTTTCAATTACATCCAATTCCATTTGATTGATTATCTTTATCTTTTGCCCTAAATCATTGGCTTTTAACTCTAAAGTTTTTCTGGCCATATGAACTTTTTGTTCTTTGTGTTCGATAGTCTCAACTATACCCTCATTTTCATTTTGTATTCTGTCTTTCTCACTTATTGCTAGTTGTAGAACCTTTTCAATTTCTTTTTTCCGGCTGTTTATCGTAAAAAAATCCCTCTGGGTTTTTTCATAGACCTCTTCATTGGTTTTTATCTTTTTCTCATACTCTGTTATTTGTTTTTTTGCCAATTCCTTCGAACTGTCTAATCTTGTCAATATTTTTTCATTCTCATCAAGATTATTTTTTATGTGGTAAAGCTTTTTCTCCTTACTCTCCAGCTCTATCAAAAGCAAATTTATGTCTATCTCTTTAAATTCAAATGTAAGCTCTTTATATTTCAATGCAACAGCTTTTTGAAGAGCTAACGGTTCCAGTTGATTTGATATTTCAAAAATCACATCATCGATTCTGGAAATATTAGCCATGGTCTCTTCCATTCTTTTTTCAGCTTCTCTTTTTCTTCCCCTATACTTCGTTATTCCCGCAGCCTCTTCAAAGATAACTCGCCTTTCCTCGGGTCGACAAGTTAGTATTTCATCTATACGCCCTTGTCCTATAATCGAGTAACCGTCTTTCCCTACCCCAGAATCTACGAGTATTTCTTGAATATCCTTTAGCCTACAAGGTGTGCGATTTAAATAAAACTCACTCTCTCCCGAACGAAAAGTGCGACGGATAAAACATAGCTCAGAATAATCTATGGGAATAAGATGATCGGAATTGTCGAGTATTATTGCAACTTCAGCCATACCCATTGGTCTCTTCTTATCACTGCCTGTAAAAATTACATCCTCAAGTTTAGCTCCTCTTAAAGTCCTTACACTTTGCTCTCCTAGCACCCATCGTATGGCATCGATTATATTGCTTTTCCCACTGCCATTTGGACCGACTATTGCATTGATACCTAACTGAAACTCTAACTCAACTCTATCGGCAAAAGATTTAAATCCATGAAGTTCAATTCTTTTAAGATACAAAGACATACCCCCTTACTTTGTTAATTCTACCACAACCTTTAAAAAAAAAGAATGTTTCAATCTTAAATTTAAATATAAAAATACCTGTCTAAAAAAAGACAGGTATAATTCAATAATTACTCTATCGGGGTTCTACAATAAACTTTATAGCAGTTCTTTCCTCTCCGTCAATGTCGATCTCTGCAAAAGCCGGAATAGTCACAAGATCAATTCCATTGGGTGCAACAAAACCTCTGGAAATTGCTATAGCCTTAACTGCTTGATTTACAGCTCCGGCTCCTACGGCTTGAAGTTCTGCTACACCTTTTTCTCTTAACACTGCTGCTAAAGCTCCTGCCACAGATTTAGGCTTTGATTGAGCTGACACTTTTAGTACTTCCATTTTGATATATCCCCCTTAATCATGCATTTATTTGTTTATCTATCATGCAGTATATATTCTATAGGGGTTACAAAATTCCTTCTTTTTGAAATATTATATTTTTCGCTGACTCCGTATTCTTATCAAAGCAGCTTTTGCTGCCTGTTGCTCTGCAAGCTTTTTACTGGTTCCAATACCTTTGCCTAAGATTGTGTTTTTCCATACAACATCCACATAAAATTTTTTATCATGATCAGGGCCTGATTCTCTTGTTACATTATATAATACTCTTTCCCTATCAGATTTTTGAAGAATCTCCTGGAGGTTTGTCTTGTAATCTATTGACCACTCACCTTCAACAGCTTTTATGATTACTGTTTTTAGAATTCTGATAATAAAGTCCCTAGTTGTTTTATACTTTTTATCAATATAGATGGCCCCAATCAGAGCCTCCAAGGTATCTGCAAGGATTGATGCTTTTTTGCGGCCTCCTGTATTTTCCTCTCCTTTACCTAGAATAAGATAATCACCTAAAGAAAGTATCTTCGCTGTTTCAGCTAAACTTGGTTCACATACGGTAAATGCTCTTACTTTTGTCATCTGCCCTTCAGATAAATATTGATAGTTTTTATACAAATATTCACTCACTACCAATTCCAAAACAGCATCACCTAGAAATTCCAGCCTCTGGTTATTCTCCTTTTGCGGCTTTTCTTTTTCGTTAGTAAAAGATGGATGTATGAATGCTTTGTTTAAAATCATTTCATCATTAAAGTATATTCCTATTTCCCTTTGAAACAATAAAAATTGTTGACGTCTTCTATCATTAAACACTTCTCAACCTCATTTATATTTTTTTACTATTACACATGCATTGTGGCCGCCAAAACCCATAGAGTTTGACAATGCTACATCAACACATCTTTTCACCGCTGTATTTGGTACGTAATTAAGATCACATTCGGGATCAATATTATCATAGTTAATTGTAGGAGGAATCTCATCTTTAAAAGTTGTAAGAATAGAAGCTATAACCTCTACTGCCCCTGTTGCACCCAGCAAATGACCTGTCATGGATTTCGTAGAACTAATAGCAAGTTTGTATGCATGTTCATTAAAAGCATGCTTTATTGCCATTGTTTCAAATTTGTCATTGAGCATTGTAGAGGTGCCATGTGCATTTATATAATCAACTTCATAAGGGTGTATTCCTGCATCAATAATCGCAGTTTTAATTGCTCTAGCCGCTCCTTCTCCTTCCGGGGCAGGTTGTGTTAAGTGAAACGCATCAGAAGTCGAACCGTAACCTATAATTTCGGTATAAATTCTAGCATTTCTTTTTAGTGCATGGTCTAGAGTTTCCATTATTATTATACCTGCACCCTCTCCCATCACAAAACCATCCCTGTCTTTATCAAAAGGTCGGCTAGCTCGATGTGGTTCATCATTTCTTGTTGATAATGCCTTCATAGACGAAAAGCCCGCTAGAGAAAGCTGTGTTATTGGTGCCTCAGTGCCACCTGCTACGATAATGTCTGCATCATCTCTTTGAATGACCTTGAAAGCCTCCCCAACCGCATTAGTACCAGAAGCGCAAGCTGTCACTATAGTAAAATTCGGTCCCTTTAATTCAAATGCCATAGAAACTTGACCTGATGCCATATTAGCGATCATCATTGGGATAAAAAATGGACTAACTCGTTTTGGACCTTTTGTTAAAAGAATCTCGTGCTGTTGTTCCCAAGTCTCTGAGCCTCCTATCCCAGAACCGATGATTACACCTGCTCTACTCTTATCTATATTAGAAGTATCTAACCCGGAATCCTCCAGTGCCATCTTAGTTGCGGAAATAGCAAACTGTGCAAACCTGTCCAATCTTTTAAGCTCTTTTTTTTCTATATAGCTTTCCGGTTTAAAATCCTTAACTTCCCCAGCAATTCTTGTAGAAAAATTATCAGTATTAAATCTGGTTATTGTATCAATACCGGATTTGCCACTTATAAGAGATTGCCAGAATGGATTTAAACCAATCCCTACTGGTGATATAACACCCATACCTGTTACAACCACACGTTTTTTATCCATTGTTTTCCCTCCACAACTAGTTATCAAATATCCTTAACAAATAACTGAAATTATTTTTTACCGTTTTTATCTAAAGGGATCTATTCCCGAGTATATTCTCTTTAAAACAAAGTCCCGTAGATGAAGCTACGGGACGTTTTAAGATTATGCGGAATGATTCTTTATGTAATCTATGACGTTTTGAACCGTCTTAATTTTTTCCGCATCTTCATCGGGTATCTCCATATCGAATTCTTCTTCAAAAGCCATAATCATTTCAACGATATCCAATGAATCGGCTCCCAAATCATCAATAAACGAAGCCTCCGGGATAACTTCATCTTCATCAATACCCAGCTGGTCCGCAATAATCTGTTTTATATTGTCCAATACTTCCATTGTTTCACCTCCCTTCTCAGTGCATATTATGATTAGTTTTATTTATTTTATTCCTATCTAAGATATTATAAAGTTAGACCACCGTCAATAGCCAGTATTTGGCCTGTAATATAATCAGCCTTTTCTGATGAGAGAAAAACTACCGCATTTGCTACATCCTCAGGAACCCCCACTCTTTTTAAAGGTATTTTATGTTCAATACCAGTGTTCTTTTTAAGTAAAGATAAAGTCATATCGGTTTCTATAAAACCTGGTGCAACAGCATTTACCGTAATACCTCTACTTCCTAATTCTTTTGCAAGGGATTTCGTAAAACCTATTATCCCTGCTTTGGCCGCAGCATAATTAGCCTGACCGGCATTACCGTAAATACCCACTATAGAAGAAATGTTGACTATCTTTCCTTTTTTCTGTTTCACCATATACTTCACACAGGCCTTGCTACTGTTAAAAATACCTTTTAAATTTGTATCGATCACTTTATCCCAGTGATTTTCTGTCATTCTTAAGAGCAATCCATCTTTATTAATACCTGCATTATTAACAAGTACATCAATCTTACCAAATTCAGAGTAAGCATCATCTACCATTGTGGATACCTGTTCAAGACAGGACACATCAGCTTTATACTTAATGGCTTTTTTGCCAAGACGTTCTATTTCAGCAACTACCTCCGCTGCAGCCCGTTCATTGGAAAAATAATTTACTATAACATTTGCCCCTGACTTGGCAAGCTCTAAACATATACTCCGCCCGATACCCCTTGAACCTCCTGTGACTAGGCATGTTTTATTTGAAAGATTCATTTGCTAACCCCCACAAAATAATTAATTGTTTTATAAAGGGATTCAGTGTCTTCCACGTTTAAAACTGTAAGGTTCCGATCGATTTTTTTAACAAAACCGCTGAGGATTTTACCAGGGCCTACTTCTACAAAAGTTGATACACCATTTTTAACCATCTTTCGAATACTATCTTCCCATAGCACGGGGGAACTTATCTGCTTAATTAAAAGCTGTTTTACCATAAAGCTATCATGAGCAAAATCAGCATTTACATTGGATACAACCGGGATTTTGCTATCTTTTATGTTTACCTTTTCCAGCTCTTGAGCCAAACTATTTCCAGCAGGTTTTAACAAACTGCAATGAAATGGCGCACTTACAGCAAGCACCATTGCCCTTTTTGCACCTTTACTCTTTGCCAGTTCAACCGCTTTGTTGACAGCTTTAACCTCTCCTGACAAAACAATTTGACCTGGGCAATTAAAATTGGCAGCTTCAACTATCCCTTCTTCAGATGCTATCTCACAAATCTGTAGAACTTGTTCCCTGTCAAGGCCCAAAACAGCAGCCATAGTACCTTTGCCGAGAGGTACTGCTTCCTGCATATATTTACCTCGTTTCTGCACCAGTGGTATAGCCTGGCAAAAATCTATGGATTCAGCAGCAACTAGAGCTGAATATTCACCAAGGCTTAGACCTGCAACTATGTCCGGCACAATGCCTTCATCTTTTAATATTGAATAACACGCCATGCTATGAGCTAAAATAGCCGGCTGAGTATTGACAGTCTCTTGCAATTTCTCGCCAGGCCCTTCAAAGCATAATTTAGTTATTTCAATCTCTAAAGCTTCATCGGCCTCATCAAACACTTTTCGTGCTGTCTGAAAATTATCAAAAAGATCCTTGCCCATGCCAACATATTGTGCGCCCTGGCCTGAAAATATAAAAGCAACTTTCCCCATATTAACCTCCTTTATTCTATGTTGGTCAAACTTTTTAACAAATCTTTAGCTTTGATTATAATATCTTCAATTATCTCCGCTGCAGGCTTTACATCTTTTATGAGGCCTGAAATTTGACCCGCCATGATTGACCCATTATCTACATCTCCATCAACAACTGACAGCCGAAGTCTACCTGTGCCTATTGCTTCCAATTCATCAATTCCAGCTCCACTTTGTTCGAGTTGGTCAAACTGACTAGATAACCTGTTTTTTAATACTCTTACGGGGTGACTGGTTGTTTTTCCGGTTATTACCGTGCTTCTGTCCTTTGCTTTAATTATCGCTTCTTTATAATTGTCATGTACAGTACATTCTTTAGCACATACAAAACGAGTACCCATTTGCATACCTTCAGCTCCAAGGGATAAAGCTGCCACAAACCCCCTGGCATCTGCTATCCCACCAGCGGCAATAACCGGAATTTGAACAGCATCAACTATCTGTGGCACCATTGCCATAGTAGTTAATTCACCTACGTGACCGCCACATTCCATTCCCTCAGCGATTAAAGCATTTACACCGACTTTTTCAAGTCTTTGAGCTAAAGCGACCGATGAAACGACAGGGATTACCTTTATACCTGCCTGTTTAAATTGTGAAATATATTTGCCCGGATTTCCGGCACCGGTTGTTACTACCGATATTTTTTCTTCTAAAACAGTATCAATTACTTCGTCTACATAGGGTGACAGAAAGTATATATTTACACCAAAAGGCTTATTCGTAAGGTTCTTAGCCTTTCTTATTTCACTTCTGACAACTGAAGCCGGAGCATTACCTGCTCCTATAACTCCAAGGCCACCAGCATTAGATACTGCGGATGCCAGCTCCGCTGTTGCAACCCAAGCCATGCCTCCCTGAATTATAGGGTAATTAATTTTTAACAGGTCACATATTCTAGTATGAAACACCTGATTTCCTCCTTAGATATCATTGCTTTTTCCCTTTAATTTAACTATTTTAAAGATTCCATTCTATGAGGTTTGCACCCCATGTTAAACCGGCTCCAAAGCCTACTAACATGATTTTATGACCTTTGTTGATTCTTCCATCTCTAAATGCTTCATTAAGTGCTACAGGAATGGAAGCTGCTGACATATTACCATATTTGTCAAGATTAAGCACCACTCGCTCTCGAGGATACTTTAATCGTTTAATAGCTGCATCAATAATTCGTATATTAGCTTGATGTGGGATAATAAAGTCTACATCCTCTAACGATAAATCAGCTCTTTTTACGACTTTTTTAGTGCAATCCTCAAAGACCTTGACAGCAAATTTGAATACTTCATTGCCGCTCATTTTAATGTAGTGCCTACGGTTTTTAACCGTATTAAAATTAGCAGGCTCTTTTGAACCCCCTGCCGGTAATTCGAGCAACCCCGACCCACTACCATCAGAACCCAAGACACTGGATATTACGCCTCCATCTTTAACATTACTTAAAACTACTGCTCCAGCACCGTCTCCAAAAAGCACACATGTGTTTCGATCTTCCCAATCAGTTACCTTTGACAAAACTTCACTTCCTACTACAAGAATGTTCTTATATAAACCTCCAACAATGTATTGATCCGCAGTAGTCAATGCATAAATGAACCCCGTACAAGCTGCTTGAATATCAAAAGCTGCAGCATTTTTTGCGCCAATCTTACTTTGTATAATACAGGCGGTAGCCGGAAAAATATGGTCCGGACTGGAAGAAGCCAAAAGAATTAAATCTATATCTTCAGGGCACAGATTAGCATCTTTTATAGCAAGCATTGCCGCTTGTGCTCCTAGATCAGAAGAACAAGTGTCGCTCTCAGCTTTTCTTCTATATGAAATTCCTGTCCTTTCGCTAATCCATTCATTAGATGTATCAACTATTTTTTCAAGATCCCAATTTGATATAATTCTATCTGGCATATAAGAACCTATTCCTATTATTCCTGCTCTCATTAAGCTATTTCTCCTTTTCTGAGTTCATTTCAAGGCATTTCTTTAGTTTCTCGCTTATGTTTGCACGTGTAAACCTTATAGCTGCTTTTATGCCATTAGCAATAGCTTTTCTGTCGGAAGACCCGTGACACTTAATTAATACACCATCTATGCCAAAAAACATAGCTCCACCGTATTCAGAATAATCTATACTGGCTCGAACATTATTTATCGCTGGTTTTACTATCTTTGCTCCCAATGAATATGCAACATTACTACTTATTTCCCTTTTTAAACGATTGAAGAGGTATAGACCAAATCCTTCCACCGTCTTTAGGAATATATTTCCTGTAAAACCATCACAAACAACAACATCAGCATTTCCATCAAAAATATTTCGTGCCTCTATATTTCCAATAAAATTTATGCCTTTTATTTGTTTCAAATTGGCATATGCGGTTTTTATTGTAGAATTTCCCTTTTCTTCTTCAATACCTATATTCATAAGTCCAACTCTGGGGTTTTTTTTACTCATAAGTTCCTTGGCATAAATATCACCCATTAAGGCAAATTGTACAAGGTTTTGTGGTTTTACCTCACTATTTGCTCCAATATCTAAAAGTAGAAGGGGATCTTTATCGGTAGGAAACAATGTGGCAATTGCAGGTCTATCAATGCCTTTTAATCGTCCTAAGGTAAATAGCCCTCCTGCCATTAAAGCCCCTGTGCTCCCAGCGGACACCATTGCTTGGGCTTTTCCTTCTTTTAATAATCTTAACCCCTTAACTATAGATGACTCCTTTTTCTGTCTAATGGCCTTAACAGGTTGATCATCGTTAGTGATAACCTCTTTAGCATTTACAATTTCGATTTTTTCTGATACTTGCAAGTAAGGTTTTATTTTTTCCTCGTTCCCTACTAATATAATTTCCACATCTAAATCCTTTGAAGCCTCAAGGGCACCCATAATAATCTCTTCAGGAGCTTTATCTCCTCCCATAGTATCGACTAAAATCTTCATTGCTCTGCGGCGGCGTTGGCTATTTCTTCTTTCCGCCGCTACCTCCCTTCAGTCTAAATCTATATATCCGTTTTTTTCTCCTCATCTTCAAGGGACACAAGAATAAACTTACCTCTGAATACCTCTTGTTGTTTTACATATATCTTTACAAAAACAAATTTTTTATTTCCTCTAACCCTTGTTACTTCAGCCTTAGCCACTAGCTTTTGGCCTGCATAAACAGGTAGTTTGTATTTAATATTAGCAACACCCGTTAAAGCAACCTTTGCGTCTATAGTGGCAATAGCCAATGAATTGGCCTGAGCAAAAATAATTTCCCCTCTTATAACCTTTGTCTTACCAAAAGTCATCTTGCTTGTTGTCTCTAATATCGATATTCCTCTTTTATCTAGTTCAAGATCAACTAATTCTCCAACTATCTCCGCTATGTCAATTGATCGAACCTTAGCATAATTTTCTTCAGCTACTGTTTTAATCCTTTCCCTTAACTCAGGCAGTTTTAACTCCATTCGGTCAAGTCGTATTGTCTGTATACTTACATTAAACTTTTCTGACAGTTCTTCATCATTTAAAAAAGGGTCATCAGTAATAGTTTTGATAAGAAGCCTCTGTCTTTCTTTTTTGGATAACCCTTTCTTTGACAATTTCATCACCTCATGATAGTTGCTTTTAAGAGTAGATACTAAAAGTATATATTATATTAAATGGAAAATCAATAGTTTTTACCAACAATCAAAAAATACCCTCATTATTTATTTACGAGGGTATTTTTTTAGTAATCACAAAAAAAATTTATTTTATTATTTGTAGATTTAGATAAGATAATTTTAATAAATCTCTGTTTAACACTTATCTAGAAAGATTAATCAGTGCTTATTCAGCTTTTATTTTAATAACTTCTCTGTTCTTATAATATCCACAGCTAGGGCAAGCCCTATGGGGCAATCTTGGTTCATGACACTTGGGACATTCAGAAGTAGTAGGCAATGCTAACTTCCAGTGACTTCTTCTGGAGCCTCTTTTAGATTTAGTTGTTTTATGCTTTGGATTGGCCATTACAACACCTCCTCAAACTATTCACTCTTCATCAATTGCTTTAAAGCAGCCAATCGGGGATCTATGTTATCACTTTTGCATCTACAAACAGTGATATTCATGTTTGCACCGCAGTTTGGACACAGGCCCCTGCAATCGGTTTTGCACAAAATCTGACTTGGCCAGTTTAAAATAATTTCATTTATTACTTGGGGATAAAGATCTATCACATTACCGTTGAATAATATTATGTCTTCATCTTCAGATTCCAAAATTGCATCACTAAATTTGAATGAGAAATTTATCTTTAATCTTACTTTGGTCTCTTCAAGACATCGTGCACATAATTCCGTCGCTTCCAATTCTATCTGACCATTGGCTACAAATATCCTATCACCAATATTTTCTATTTGGCCTTTTACTCTTACTGGGCCCACGGAATCTATTCCTTCTCTCTCCAGATGCAACTCCAAAGTTTTAGCTTTGAATTCAAATTCTGAAATACTTCCAACAATCTGTTTCATTTTGGCCAGATTCAGTCTCACAATCATTCACCCCAAAACAAATCACATTTATTATATATTTCTACAAACACCCTGTCAAGCAGTTTTCACCAATGATACCGTATCTAAAGCAATCATTAATTCTTCATTTGTGGGGATGACAAGTATTTTTGTTTTGGTATCTTCTAAAGAAATATCTGCTTTTTTCCCACGAACATGGTTTTTTTGTTCATCAATTTTTATACCAAAATAGTCCATGTCTTCACAGATCATCTGTCTCATTGTAATAGAATTTTCTCCAATACCACCGGTAAATACTATAGCATCAAGGCCATTCATGGCAGCAACATAAGAACCGATAAACTTTTTGGCTTGATAGGAAAACATCTTTAAAGCCAATTCGGCACGAGTATTTCCATTCTTTGCTGCATCTTCAAGATCTCTAAAGTCACTGCTCACTCCCGAAATCCCATAAACACCACATTTTTTGTTTAGGTAATTGTTCATTTGATCAGGAGATATTCCCTCTTGTTCCATAATAAATGGCACTATAGCAGGATCAATATTGCCACAGCGTGTTCCCATGATAATCCCTTCCAATGGTGTAAAACCCATACTGTTTTCAACGGATTTACCATTTTTTACAGCAGTTATACTGGAACCATTACCGAGATGTAATGTAATTATATTTAACTCTTCAATAGATTTTTCAAGCATTTTTGCAGCTTCAGCCGACACAAAACGATGAGAAGTACCATGAAAGCCATATCTCCTAACAGAATATTTCTCATATAGTTCATATGGCACTCCATACATATATGCATAGTTGGGCATTGTCTGATGAAACGCGGTATCAAATACTCCTACCATAGGAACATCAGGCAACATATCCCGAGCAGCTTCAATACCTATAATGTTTGGCGGATTGTGTAAAGGTGCTATAGCAACACATTCTTTTAACACATCCATTACTTCATCAGTAATCTTTACAGAATCGGAAAACTTTTCTGCTCCGTGGACCACCCTATGGCCTACCGCAGATATCTCTGAGATATTTTTAACCACACCATGATTTTTATCTAAAAGGGCATCTAGCATCATCTTAACAGCTACTCTATGATTTGGTATCTTTTCTGAGACCTCAACCTTATTATTGTTTATAGGCTGATGTTTTAACATTCCAACCTCAAGACCTATTCTTTCAACTAAACCCTTGGCTAGAACTGAATTGTCTTCCATATTAAAAAGCTGATATTTTAGAGATGAACTGCCACAATTAATAACAAGAACCTTCAATCAGAAAACCTCCTAAATTATTATAGATTTGCCTGCAATGCTGTAATTGCAACGACATTCACAATGTCCTCTACGCTACATCCTCTTGAAAGATCATTAATAGGTGCAGCTAAACCTTGGCTGATAGGACCGATAGCCTCAGCATTTGCCAACCTTTGAACAAGTTTGTAACCAATGTTTCCTGCATTGAGGTCAGGAAATATCAGTATATTGGCTTGTCCGGCAATTAAGCTATCTGGGGCTTTCGCCTTACCAACGGTTGGAACTAAAGCAGCATCTGCCTGTAATTCGCCATCCGCTAGGATGTCTGTGGCTTGTTGTTTTAAAATATTGGTAGCTTCAACAACTTTATCCACAATTTCATTCTTGGCACTACCCTTTGTAGAAAAAGACAGCATTGCTATCTTGGGCTCATCGTCCATTAAAGCCTGCCAGGTTTTCGCAGTAGATATAGCGATCTCAGCCAGTTGTTTAGCATCTGGATTAGGATTGATAGCACAATCAGCAAAAAGTATATTCCCCTTTGAACCAAATTCGCAGTTGGGTACAATCATCATAAAAGCACTGGATACTACACCTATCCCGGGTGCTGTTTTTACTATTTGAAACGCCGGTCTAAACACATCCCCAGTTGCCGTAGCAGCGCCAGCCACCATTCCATCAACATCTTTATTTTTAACCATTAAAGTGCCATACCATATCGGGTCTTTTGTCAATTCTATAGCCTTTTCCATAGTCATACCCTTGTGTTTTCGAAGTTCATACAATAGTGTTGCATATTCTTCTACTTTTGGCGATACCTCTAGATCAATAAATTCCACTCCAGAAAGATCTAAATCTTTTACCATGCCCTTAAGTTTTTCCTGATTACCCAGAAGGACAACCTTCGCTAATTTTTCTTTTTTAACAATCTCTGCCGCTTTTAAGACCCTTTCATCATTTCCTTCTGGCAGTGCAATAGTTTTAGGAGACGCTTTAGCACGGTTCCTTATTTCTTTAATTAAACTCATCTTAATACTCCTTCCTTTTGTTTTAAAGATAATTATTTTAACAAAACAGCTTTCATAAAAATGGATAACCCTAAAAATACAATTTTAAACACATGTTTTTTTATTTAGTCTATATCTTAAACCTCATCAATTATACCACAATATGTATAATAAGAAGATCAAAATTAAAACATTGCAGCCAGTCGACAATAAATAGTGCATTTGATAGTTTTTTGGATTATTGTGTTACATCATTACTAAATTAAATGTTCTATACTAAAATTATAATTTCCTTCTTAATATTATTTTATATTTGTTATATAATAGTTAAAAGCCTTTTGGAGGTGAAAACTTTGAATGTCGTTGGTATTATTGCTGAATATAATCCCTTTCACAAAGGTCATTTACATCAGCTAGATGTAATTAAAAAAGTTTTAAAACCGGATGGCATTATAATTATCCTGAGCGGAAACTTCGTTCAACGCGGAGAACCTGCGATTTTTGATAAATGGGCTCGATCTGAAATGGCCCTCCACGGAGGTGCTGATTTAGTTATAGAGCTGCCTGTCTGTTTTTCAACAGCAACAGCTGAGATATTTGCAGAATGTGCTGTGAAACTGTTATCACAGACTCAAGTTGTAAAAACTTTAAGCTTCGGCATAGAGGAATATTATGAAAAAGAATTGTTTTATCTTGGTAAATTATTAGCCAAAGAACCGGATGCATTAAAAATTTTCATAGGTGAATATTTGAAAAAAGGCATGTCCTTTCCGGCAGCCCGCGAAAAAGCAGTCATAAAATATATAATTGAACAAAATGAAGAACTAAATGTGCAGTCTATATCAAGATTATTAAAAAAGCCAAATTTGATTCTAGCGGTGGAGTATGTTAAGGCCATAATTAAAACGGGTGCAGGATTCTCTATCTTCCCAATCCTTAGAAAAGGCTCGGGTTACCATGATAAAGATATGACAGGTCAGTATGCCAGTGCATCGGGTATAAGGCAAGCTCTTATTTATGGGCCGAATTTTAACAATGAGGTTATAAAAAGCTTGCCAGCTTCAACACTCCAAATCATACAAAGAGAAATAAAGAATGGTCGTTCTCCCGTTTTTTTACAGGACTTCGAATCTATTCTTTTGTATATCCTTAGGCGTATGTCACCTGAGGAGCTTACTACTTTTTTTGATGTAGGAGAAGGCCTTGAAAACAGGATTAAAAAAGCTGCAAAAGCTTGTGGAAATCTTAAACATCTGATTTCGCAAATAAAATCAAAAAGATATCCTGAAACCAGAATCCAAAGAATATTAATACATGTAATGCTCAACATTCCAAGAAAAATGGTAAGTAGTAGGACTCCTCCTTATATCAGAGTTTTAGGATTCACACAAACAGGGTCTTTCATTCTGAAAAACATAAAAAAGATTACATCAATTCCTATAATCACCAGAGCTTCGGAATTTAAGAACTTAGAACAACATGCAAAGCTATTGTTTGATAAAGACCTTCTTTCATCGGATATTTACTCTTTAGCTTATAAAGATTCAACCCTTAGAAACGGATCTTCGGACTTTTCAAAAAAGGTCATCTACTTCAACTCTCTTAAGTAATTTAACATATCATCAAGTTTTGTCACCGAAACTACTTTTATATCCAAACCCTCAGCTGCTTTTATTGCATCTTTGGCATTTTTTTCGGGAGCAAAAAATATTTCGGCTCCATCTCTATAAGCTGCTATAACTTTTTGCTTAATCCCTCCTATTTCCCCTATTTGCTCATCAAGGCTTATTGTTCCGGTTCCAGCTATTTTTTTACCTCTTGTTAAATCTTCAGTGGTAAGCTGATTCAAAATTTCTATGACAAACATACTCCCCGCTGAGGGACCACCTATTTCACCGGTATCAATATCTATTTTTAAAGGAATAATCGGTTTCCAGTTTAGTGTGGTTATAAATATACCTATAACGGACTTGCCTTTTTCAGTCTTGCTTTCCATCGTCGGAATAGAGATGTTAATTATTTCGTTTTTTCTTTGGACCTCAAGTTCTACCATTTCACCAATATGACGATTTGAAACCTTTTTCACTACCTCCTCAGCAAGATTAACTTTTCCTTTGTCCACCTTTTTTATTATATCACCTGGAAAAAGTTTTTCTTTGGCTGGGCTTTCCTGCATAATCTCTACCACTTGTGCACCATCTCCCAATATCGCAGGGTCATATCCAGCTTTTTTTAAAGCTACAACCTCGGCTATTTTCTGACTCTCCTCCATCCATTTCTTCATATAATCCATATACTGTTTCATATCCCAACCAGGAGGCAGCATTTGCTCCCTTTTTTCAATATTAATATAAGGATCTATTACAGCATATATCATCAAAGGGAGGTTCAGAGATCGACTTGACACTGTTGTCAAAAAAAAAGAACCGCCTTCATGCTTTAAACCTTCTTCAACTGTAATAATATCTTTGAGATCAACTGTTATCCCTGGAGCAATTATGGTATAAGTTTGACCTAAATAATAATTCAGACCAAATAATAAAACCACTGTTATTATAATTATTTGCAAAGATCGTTTCCTGAGTCCTTTTATCATTCTTTCACCCTCTTTTCTATACACTCTCTAATCTTGGGTAACATATTTTCCACTGCTTTTCGACCTTCTGAGATACATTTTGATACTTGGTTAAAAGCTAATAAATTAATATCTGAAAGCTCGGGAGTAATAACAATATCACAGTCGTATTTTTTTAGAATTTGAATTTCTTTCCCCATTACGTCAAATGTCTGAAGTAGAACATCATAAATATTTTTAACCGGTTTATTGTTACTAAATCCAAGTTCCACACCTATTACGAAATCTGCTCCCATCATTTTCACCTGTTTCCCGGGAACTCTCTCTAATACCCCACCATCAACAAGAGGTTTGCCATCAACAACTCTAGGACAAAAAATTCCTGGAATTGCAATGCTAGCTCTTACAGCTTCAGCCACATTGCCTTTAGTAATAAGAACGCTTTGTTTTGCTGAAAGATCTGTTGCCATCACCCCTAGAGGAATATTAAGCTCATCAAAATTATTGTTTTTAGTTAGTAACCTAATAATTGCCTCTATTTTGTCACCAGCTATTAACCCTACCTTCGGAATAGTTAAATCTACCCACTGCCTACGACGAATTTTACGAGCTAATTTTTCCAGCATTATGGCATTAATACCCGATGCATATAAAGCTCCTATCAAACTTCCTATACTCGAACCCACTATAATATCTATGGGAATCTTTTCTCTTTCTAGAACTTGCAAAACTCCTATATGAGCATATCCTTTTGCGGCTCCGGAACCCAATGCAAGGCCAATTACAGGTTTATCCATAAATACTCACACCTTATCTAAGAATATTAAGTCCATCTTAGCAATATATATTATATTAAAAATAAAGAAATTTACACTTGGGAGGCCCGAGAATGAAAATAAAAAATTCCCGTTTAAAAATGTCTAAAATTTACCAGCTATTTTTGCCTACTTTAGCGGTAATCATCACTATTTCTATTGTTCGGTTTCCTGATGAAGCTTTTAAATCAGCTTTGAATGGACTCGACGTATGGTTTACCATAGTAATGCCTGCACTTCTGCCTTTTTTTATCGGTTCCCAACTTTTAATGGGGCTTGGTGTGGTACATTTCATGGGCGTATTACTAGAACCATTTATGCGCCCTTTATTCAACGTACCCGGAGTAGGATCTTTTGTTATGGCCATGGGCCTTGCAAGCGGTTATCCAGTCGGGGCCATGCTTACAGGAAAATTAGCAAAAAGTAACTTGTGTAACACCTGGGAAGCAGAACGTCTTGTGTCCTTTACAAACACTGCTGATCCCTTATTTATGGTTGGAGCAGTAGCCGTAGGAATGTTTAAAGATGTAAGATTAGGTACGATAATTGCTCTTGCACATTATATATCAACATTAATTCTGGGGATTATTATGCGTTTTTATGCAAGGGATAAGGAAATTACGTCTTCTGCGTCAACTTCGAAAAAGCGGGAAAGCATTATTTTTAGGGCTACAGGCGAACTTTTAAGAGCTCGCAAAGAAGACAATCGGCCATTTGGTCAGCTATTGGGAGATTGTATAAAGGATTCTATAAACGCCATGCTCCTAATACTTGGATTCATTGTATTATTTTCTGTAATCACCAAAATTGTTACCATTACCGGTTTTATAAATATTATTAGCCCATTTATAGAAATCATTTTAGGAGCTTTTGGATTGGAGCGGAGTTTAGCCCCTGCTATCATAAGCGGTTTGTTTGAAATAACCATGGGATCTCAATTAGCAAGCACCGCAAATGCCCCTTTAATTCAACGGGTAATTGTTGTAAGTAGTATAATTGCTTGGAGTGGTTTTTCCGTTCACTTCCAAGTCATTAGTATGGTGAGTGATACAAAAATAAAAATCGCCCCTTATATTTTTGCAAGACTGTTACATGCATTTCTTGCAGGATTTGCAACATATGTATTGATGATAATACCTATTAACAGTTTTGAATCACTGATAATACCAGCTTTCGCTATGTCTCCTCAATCTACAGCTCAGAGTTGGTTATATATATTGAAAGTATCTACGAAAGTATTTTTGTTGTTGTTTATTCTGGTATTTTTCATATCGATCGTGATTCATCTAATAAAAAATTTAAATATTATTAGTTTTAAAGTGATAAAAAAATAATTACCTTGCTTGGTTAAGTTCTTCTCTACTTTCTTTAAGTGTCTCCAACAAGCTTTCAAGGTGTTTTTGTGCATCTTCTAAAACCTCATCAGCATAAGCATTAGCTCCCGCTCGTAAATCGCGAGCGGTTTGCTTTGCGAAAG